>JBECKV010000105.1:0-2859 GCA_040235495.1 Porticoccaceae bacterium | reverse complement strand
TCGACGACCAACTCCCTGTCTCCTGCCAGGGTGACCGAGCCCTGATCATGGCCCCGGGTAGCAGCCGTGCTGTTATCTGAACGGACCAGAAACAGCAAAAGCGCGATCGCATGGCCAGTCAGCCTGGCATCCGCGCGCGCCGAGGGCTTGTTCACATCGTCCCTGTATACCGGTAAGAGGTAAAGGCTGCTTTCTCGTAGGCCAATCAGGATATCAGCGTCGGGCAGAGTAGAGGTAATACGCACTGATTTGCCTTCATGTTTGGACAATATGGCGGTGCTCTCGGGGTTGTATTGCAAGGCCTGGTTAAGAATCCGCTCGGCTTCGGCGCAAGCCAGTGCCGAGCTGGCCGCGAGTGCCGTGTTCATCGCTTCACTCCTCGATGCAGGGCAACGATGCCGCCGGTGAGGTTGTGGTAACCGACGTGCTGGAAGCCAGCCTCGCTGAGCATATTCTTCAGGGTATCCTGATCCGGATGCATACGGATGGATTCCGCCAGGTAGCGATAGCTGTCAGCGTCATTGGTAATCAATTTGCCCAGGCGCGGTAGCACCTGAAACGAGTACTCGTCATAGATTTTGCCGAGCAGCGGATTGCCCGGTTTCGAGAATTCCAGTACCAGTAGCCGGCCACCGGGTTTGAGTACCCGAAACATCGACCGCAGGGCCAGGTCTTTGTCGGTGACATTGCGCAGGCCAAAAGCGATGGTGACGCAATCAAAGCTGTCATCGGCAAAGGGCAGATACTGGGCGTCGGCCAGGACGAAATCCAGGTTATCCAGCCTGCCGGCATCGATCAGTCGGTCACGGCCAATGGCGAGCATGGAGGCATTGATATCTGCCAGTATGACCCGGCCCTCTGGACCTACCAATTTGCTGAATTTGAGCGCCAGGTCTCCGGTGCCGCCGGCGATATCCAGTACCCGGTGGCGGGGGCGTACTCCAGACAACTCTATGGTAAAGCGCTTCCACAGACGATGGATGCCCCCGGACATGAGGTCGTTCATCAGGTCATAGCTGGCGGCGACGGAATCAAAAACATCGGCCACCCTGGCCGCTTTTTCGCTTACGGCAACCTGTTGATAACCGAAATCGGTCGTATCTTCCGAACTCATCAAGGCACCTCAAGTCAGATGGCTGAGCTAATCGGACCTGATTGTACACCGCGCGGGCATTCGCCACGAGGCGCGGACAGAAGGGGTTCAGCAGTTGCCGGCCTGGGGAGGATCGATATAGCGCTTGCGACGCGCCAGCTTGATGCGGGCCAGGTCGACAATCACGAGGCCGTCGACGCAGTTGGAAAATACCGGATCAACATTGAAAGCGGCGAATTGCACGCCGCCGGACTCGCATAACTCCGAATACTGCTTATAAAGCGTCGGCACACGCAGATTCATATTATCCAGTTCACTTTTCAGTTGTGCGAACTCATCGCGATAGTTCAGGCCGGGATATTTTTCAGCCAGTGTTTTACTTTGCTCGGCTGACAGTTGATAGGGGGTTCTGGCGATGGCCAGGCTCTGCCAACAGCGGAAATGGCGCCGGTAAAAGTGCACCAGCGCATCCTTGGCCGCTGCCGGATAGGCGTCGCTGAGGGACACGGGGCCAAACAGGTAGCGGTATTGGGGATTCTTGCGCAGAAAGGCGCCGATGCCGTACCAGAGATAATCGAGACTGCGCTTGCCCCAATAGCGGGGCTGCACAAAGCTGCGGCCCAGTTCAAGGCCCTGGGCGAAGTAGGGATTCATCCCCGGCGTGAATTCAAACAGGCTGGCTGAATACAGTTGCGAACAGTGCGCGGCGGTGGCCTCCCTGGCGTCCTTGAGGCGATAGGCGCCGGCGATTTCCAGATTTTCCTCGTCCCACAATACCAGGTGGAAATAGTGTTGATCGTAGTGGTCGAGATCGCGGCGCTCGCCCGTGCCTTCGTCCACGGCCCGAAACGCCAGTTCGCGCAGGCGGCCGATCTCCCGCATCAGGCAGCTGTTGGGTTGGTAGTGGTAGAGGTATATCTGTTTGTTA
Source organism: Porticoccaceae bacterium (assembly GCA_040235495.1). Taxonomy (GTDB): domain Bacteria; phylum Pseudomonadota; class Gammaproteobacteria; order Pseudomonadales; family Porticoccaceae; genus HB2-32-21. Next base: position 838 of record JBECKV010000105.1, on the reverse strand, counting down.
TCGGCGGTTTCGCCCAGCAGCTCACAAGCCCTGACTTCCTGGCGCAAGCGCAATCGGTGTTCAGGGTGGGCGACCGCTTTCTGGCAGTGGAATATGCCGGGTTTGTCCGAGCCAATGCGGTACAGATGGCGCTTGAATAGATGCGCCTTTTCGCGCAGGGGCAGATCCACTGCCTGGTATTGATTGTAGGCAACCGGTTCGCCGATGCGAATATCGATGCAGCGATCCGCCTGCTTGAACATTTCCCGCACCAGCCAGAACGTCGAGAGGGGTTTGGCCAAAAAGGACAAGGCGTAAAAAAACGCCGAATTACGCCCATTGACATGCACCGGCAAAATAGGCGCCTGGGCGTTAGCGGCGATTTTTAAAAAACCGTGGTGCCATTGACCATCATGAATACCCCGGGGACCAAAACGTGACACCTCGCCAGCCGGGAAAATCAGTAGCGCTCCCTGTCGCTCCAGAAAGCCACGAATGGCGGTCAGGTTTTTGCGCGGCGTATTGCCGTTCATGTTATCGACCGGCAGCAACAGTGATTCCAGTGGCTTTACAGCGGCGAGAACTTCGTTGGCGACTACTTTTACATCCGGTCGAACCTCGCGCACCATTTTTAACAGCGCCAGGCCATCCAGGGTGCCGATCGGATGATTGGCGACGATGACTACCTTGCCGGTGTTGGGAATGCGCTGGATTTCGCCATCCCTCAGGCGATAGGAAAAATCGAAATAATCGAGTACTTGCTCGACAAAATCGAAACCCTGCTGGTGGGGACTGTCCGCCTCCAGCTGACGCAGCTCCCGTTCGTGGAGTAGCAATCGCAGCGCCGTCACCAGCGGAC
>JBECKV010000102.1:0-5367 GCA_040235495.1 Porticoccaceae bacterium | reverse complement strand
CTATTTTTCGGGCTTTGGAACGGTATTCCTCGGGAAGCTTGTTGGTGACAACGGCGATAAAAATCAGGTTGTCGATGCCGAGCACAACTTCCATTGCGATCAGTGCCGCGAGCGCCACCCAGGACTCTGGGTCGCTCGCCAATGCCGTCAGATATTCCATTTATGTATTCCAGATTTGCCTGCCGCGCAAATGCCCGGACTTATATTTCGTCCGGTGTGGCCGGATGTGCATGTCTTCCTGAATTTAATTTGCGGACATTTCAATTTGCGGGCATTTGGATTTGCGGGCATTGGCCGCGGGTATGACACCGTAAATTCAGTGATTCGACATTGTGTAGCGCCGGAGCGGTATCCATACAACGTCCTAATGTTACAACGCTCCAGTCTCACAAAGTCGGAATCCCGCGCTGGTCGACGTTAAAGCTACGTGGGGGCTCCGGATGCTAAACCTAATTTACAGTGAAATTTCAGCGGCCGATTGTAGGCCATTTGGTGTAATCGCGAGAATACTCCAGAGGACGGCTTGTGCCCGAAGTTTTTCCTTCACCGCTTAGCGCTTGACACCGCGCGATCGATAACATCTCGGGTGGTGATCTCCGCATCAGTGACCTGGCTTGACTGAGTTGGTGGAGGTGTCAGCGTGTACCAGCGAGCCACCCGTCAACACCGCGCGCATGGCCCGATCCGCGGAAATATCAAGCGGTGTCACCTTGTCGCGCGGGACATAAACCGTATAGCCGCCCAGTTGATAACTCATCGGCAGATAGACCGCGACTCTGGGTTCCTGGGCATCGTCTGCAAACTTTCCTGGCAGCAGGGCACCGCTTTGGGTGACAAACCCGACCAGACGCATATCGCCGATGTCGACGGCGACCACCTGACCCAGTTCTTCATCCCGATTTTTTGAGAACAGTTGCGCGACGTCCTTGAGCGCTTCAAATAAGATGGTGACCAGTGGGATGCGCAGCAACACCGTTTCGACTGTGTTGACCAGCCAGCGGACCAGGAAGAAGTTGGCGGCAAGGCCAATGATGGCCGTGACCACAAAGGCAATCGCCACGCCAAGTCCGGTGACATACCAGCCTTCCGGCAGCAGGGCGCTGACCACGGGGCCGAAGGTCGACTCCGACCAGGTAATCAGCCACACGACCAGGGCGATGGTCAGGGCCACTGGCGCAACCAGGGCGATGCCTTGCAGGAACCATTTCCACAATTGCTTCATTTCCGGCTTCTCATAATCGGGGTTGTTTCGATTGCTTGGTCTCTGGACAAACGTTTGTCGGGAATGCGATCAGGCGTTCCAGGCCTCCCGATAGAGTTGGGTGATGTCCTCGGCGCTGGGTACTCGTGGATTGTTGTTGGGCGAGCCGGATGCCAGGGCCTGCTCCGCCATGATGGACAGCAGGGAGAAATATTTGTCTTTCTCGATGCCGTAGGAGCGGGGCGAGGGCACTTGCAGGTCGGTATTGAGCTGGCGTAATTCGGTTATCAGGCTGGCGACGGCTGCGTCCGCGGCAGTGTCTTGGTTTGCCAGATCCATGGCGCGCGCGCAATCGGCGTAGCGGTCCATGGCCGCCGGTGCGGAGAACGCGGTAACCGTCGGCAGCAGCATGGCATTGCTAAGCCCATGGGCGACGTGGAAAAAAGCGCCGATGGGCCGGCTCATGCCGTGCACCAGGCAAACCGAGGCGTTGGAGAAGGCCATGCCGCCCTGGGTGGCGGCCAGCATCATGGCCTCGCGGGCGCCGCTGTTGCCTGGTTCGTTGCAGGCGACGCGAATGTTCTTGGCGATCAGGCGCATGGCGGACAGGGCCAGGGTGTCGGTGAAGGGGTTGTGCCTGACACTGACGTAGGCCTCTATCGCGTGGGTGAGGCTGTCCAGGCCGGTATCGGCGGTGGTGCGCTGGGGTACGCTGTAGGTCAATTCGTAATCGACGATGGCGGCCGCCGGCAGGCAGCCCAGGCCCATGATCAGCATTTTCTCGTCGTTGGATTTATCGGTAATGACCGTCACTTTGGTGACTTCCGAGCCGGTGCCCGCAGTGGTGGGGATGGCGATCACCGGCAGGCCCCGCTCGTTCGGCTGGTTTGGCACCTTGTAGTCGCGCACCGTGCCGCCGCCATGGGCCAGCAGGCTCATGGCTTTCGCGGTATCGATGGGACTGCCGCCGCCGAGAGCGATCAGGCTGTCGAAATCCCCGGCCCGGATGATATCGGCGCCAGTGACGACCACATCGTCGGTGGGTTCGGGCACGGTGTCGGCAAAGACCTGCCAGTTGATGCTGGCACTAGCCAATACGTCGGTGATGGCGCTGAGCTTGCCCGAATCGCGCATGAAGGGGTCGGTGACAATAAGGGGTTTGGCGCAGTCGAGTTTAGCCAGCACCTGTGCCAGTTCGGTAATGGCGCCGCCGCCGATCAGCATAATGGACGGGGTGGTAATGGTGGCGAGCATGTTCAGTCTCCCGGGTAAGGCCTAAGCAGGGGTCAGGGGGCAGTTTATCAATCCGTGGACGCTGTGAAAGCTCGGCGAGTCAGGATTTTTCCGGGTATTGCCAGGAGATCAGGTCGAGCAGGTCAAGCCGGTTTGAGCGCACGGGTGCATGACAATTATTTTCGGCTTTTGCTTGGCTAACCCGGCGACAGCGTTGCGGGCGATCACGTTCGAAGCGCGCGGTGCTGCCGGGGAGAGGATTCACCGCTCTGCGTGCGGCCATATTCCAGGTGGCGGGAGTGGCTTTGCAGCCTGAACCGGGTTTTGGCATACGGCCCTGATTGCCGCCAGTGGGGTTTTCCACCCGCTGCATCAGTATGGTAAGCCTTGCCACGCGCCAGGACGCTTGCCCGATCAGGGAGCCAGCGACTCTCGGAAATATTTGTCGGCCTCATTTATGGGCTGGAATACAGCTGTAGTTGGCGCTGGCGTGCTCTCGTTTGTCGTGCTTTATCGAATGACGATAAACAAGGCCGCACCGTTGCGGCTGATATGCAGCAATACTGACGATCGACTCCGTTGCAAGGCTCTTTTAAACGATTCAATGTCATGAACCCTTGTTTTATTGGCGCCAACGATAATATCGCCAGGTCGAAGGCCGGCATAAGCCGCGCGCGAGTTGGGCGTTAATGTCACCACGCTGACCCCTTTCCCATCGGCCTGATTTTCAAACGCAGCGCCTTCGAGCAGCGGGTGCAGCTGATCACTGCTGTAGCTTAAGGCATGGGGCTCGGCGATTTTTACGCGGATAGTCTTCTGGCGTTTTTCACGCAGGACGGTCAGGGTGACGGTATCGCCGATATTTTTGATACCGATTTCACTGCGAAACTGACCCGTGGTGCTGGTGCGTTGACCATCCACTGCCATGAGAATATCGCCGGGTTTGAGGCCGGCTTCCGCGGCGGGCGAATTCTCCACCACATCGGTTACCAGGACGCCCGTGTGGCCGTGATCAAGGTCGAAGGCCTTGCGCAGGTCGGGCGTAATATCCTGAATATGGATTCCCAGATGGCCCCGGCGGACTTCGCCGTGCTCGAGGATTTGATTCATGCTGGCGCGGGCCATATTCACGGGGATCGCGAAGCCGATGCCGACGTTGCCGCCGGCCGGAGCGAGAATCGCGGTATTGATACCGACCAATTCACCCCGGAGGTTGACCAGTGCGCCGCCGGAGTTGCCGGGATTGATGGAGGCGTCGGTCTGGATGAAGTTCTCATAGCCCTCGATGCCCAGGCCGGTGCGGCCAAGGGCGCTGACCACGCCGGTAGTGACGGTTTGACCAATGCCAAAGGGATTGCCGATGGCGACCACGAAATCTCCGACTTCCAGGGAGTTCGAATCCGCGAGCTTGACTTCGGCGAGATTGTCTTCCTCGATTTCTATCACCGCGATATCCAGATCAGGATCAGCGCCGACAATTCTGGCTTCATAACTGCGGCCATCAATCAATGACACCAGCACTTCATCCGCGCCCTTGATGACGTGGTAGTTGGTAATCACCACACCCTTGTTGCCATCGACGATAACACCGGAGCCGGCACTCTGCTGACGTTTCTGGGGCCGGTACTGCCTCGGGTCCGGCAAGTTGAAGAAGTGCCGGAAAAAGGGGTCATTGAGCAGGGGGTTGTAGCTGTACTGCTGGGTGGAGAACGTGGAAATATTGACTACTGCCGGATTGACACGCTTGAGCATGGGAGCCAGCGTCGGCAAGCCCTGGCCCTGGGAGTCATAGGCGGGTAGCGCGGCCTGGGATAGCGGCGACAATATGGCGCTCAGCCAGACTATCAGGCTCGGAACGATTCGAAAATTCACCGATTCATTACCTTGTTGGATTTATTACCTTGTTGATGGTATGCGCTAAGGCCGGGTTTGCTCAGTACCACTGCCGGCCTGATGCCAGTGTTGGCTTTGCCGCGTGGTGTTCCGATTCGGCAAGGCTTGATGCTGCGCTATTTCATGGGTTCAGTTTACCGGAATGACGCGTGGTTTCCGGGCTTCGGGAATTTCCCGCGTCAACTCCAGGGTCAACAGGCCATTCTTCAGCGTTGCGGCGCTGACCTTGATATGCTCGCCAAGCCGGAAACGCAGGACGAAGCGCTTACGGCTGATTCCTCGATGGAGGAAATCGCTGTCCGGACTTTCGCAACCGTGGCTTTCGACACTCAGGATGTCCCTCTCGACATTGACGGTCAGATGTTCCTGCTCGAGACCGGGTGTCGCAATCGACAGGCGGTGATGGTCGGCGTCAAGCCGCTCCAGATCATAGGGCGGGTGGGCAGCGCCAATGATAGCCACCGCGGGGCTGAGCTCGCGATCTGAAAGAAATGGTTGAACATAGCCATGCCGGTGGTAACGGGGCTGCAAGGTCAGAGTCCTCATCGTGCTTTCTCCTCGGGTTGTGTCGCGCCAATCTTTTCGGCGCCGTTCCAGCGCCATCTTGGGGGCGTTTGACAGCAATTTTGGGTCCGAAAACACGTTTTCAAGGGCGTTGGTCAAGTTTGTCAAGAATTGCCCCGACGCGAGGGACGAAGCCTGTCAAGCCACTGCTATACTTTGCGGTTGAAATTTCAGTTTGTTCAGGAGTTGAGGCATGAGAAACAGCACCCATCCCGCCATTGATCTTTCCGAGTTGGATTTTGATCCCGACGCCCTGCGCGCCAAATACCGGGAGGAGCGCGATAAGCGCCTGCGTCCTGAAGGCGCTGGCCAGTATCAGGAAGTCACCGGCGATTTCAGCCACTATATTGATGATCCCTACATTGAGGAGCAGATCGTTCGCGAGCCGCTTAACGACGAGGTGGAAGTCATTATCGTCGGCGGTGGCTTTGGCGGCCTGCTGGCTGGCGCGCGGCTGCGGGAAGCCGGCATTGATG
>JBECKV010000035.1:0-40063 GCA_040235495.1 Porticoccaceae bacterium | reverse complement strand
GCAACACAACGGATGCCCTGGAGGTCGGTGCCCGCGTCGGGTTCGGTCAGACCGATGCCGCCACGTAGCTCGCCGCTAGCGAAACGCGGCAGCCATTTTTCCTTTTGCGCCTCCGTGCCGTAGCTCTGCACACAGCGGGCCATAATCAGGTGGGAGTTAAAAATTCCCGACAGGGACATCCATACTTCCGATACCGCGGCCACGATTTTCGAGTAGGTCGAGGCGCTGAGGCCGAGACCACCGTACTCCGGCAGGATGGTGGCGCCGAACAGGCCTATTTCCTTCATCTGCTCGACCATCTGGTGCGGATATTCGTCGGCCTGTTCCAGGTCGTGGGCGTAGGGCGCGACATCCTTTTTCAGCCACTTCCTCACCGCGTCGAGAATTAATATCTCTTCTTCGTTGCTGGATATCACTTGGGTTTCCTTGCCGGTCGAATACCGAGTTTTAATGGCGCACTGGGGTTAGTAACCAGCTTTGTCATCAACCGCGTGGCCGGTTTTGGGAATCAGCATGGAGCGCACGAAATCCATGACAACGACGCCGTCCTGGTTTTTGCCCAGGGTACGCACGGTAACGATACCGGCGGTCGGGCGGCTTTTCGATTCGCGAATCTCCAACACCTCGGACTCGGCATATAGTGTATCGCCGACGAAGACCGGCGCAGGCATGCTGACCTCCTTCCAGCCGAGGTTGGCAATGGTTTTCTGACTGACATCGGAGACACTCATCCCGGCAATGATCGAGAGGGTCATGGTACTGTTAACCAGAGGTTGGCCGAATTCGCTATGTTTGCAGTATTCCTTGTCGAAGTGCAGCGGGTGCTGGTTCATGGTCAGCAGGGTGAACCAAGTGTTGTCGGTTTCGGTGATGGTCCGGCCGGGACGGTGTTCATAAACATCACCGACCTTAAAGTCCTCAAGGTAACGACCATAGGACTCGCGGTAACGACCGGGGGCTATTTCGACGGATTTGGGCATGGCAGGCTCCTTGGCAAAGGCAGGCGAGAAACCTTAAGGGAGGTCCGGGAAACTGTCAATTTGAAACTGACTAGGCAGATTGTAGACGTATATTTTCGGTTAACCGCGACCTGAAAGCACATCGGCTTTGTTTTTCCAAGGCTTGGTGGAAATGTTTTTCCAGGGCCTGGTATAGGTGCCTGACAAGATCTATGCTAAGTTTCAAGCGCTACGTTTAACACGCCGCCGCTACCTGCCCGGGATGATTGCTTCGGCAGGGTGAGGTGTTTCTCGATAACCAATCACCAATACAACAGGGGAATGAGTATGATCAGTTATGTCACATTGGGCACCAATGATCTTGATCGCGCAGCGAAATTTTACGATCAAGTGCTGGCGGTCGTCGGCGCCAAACGGGGGCTTGCGTCGGAACGGTTCATTTCCTGGGCCGGTCCCAAAGGTGGCCCCATGCTCATGGCCATGAAACCCCATGACGGCAAGGCCGCCACGGTCGGTAACGGCGTCATGGCCGCCCTGGCGGCGCAATCTCCCGAGCAGGTCAAGGCCATCTACGATGCGGCCATTGCCGCCGGCGGTACGGACGAAGGTGCGCCTGGAAAGCGGGGTCCAGGTGTTTACGCGGGTTATTTTCGTGACCTGGACGGCAACAAATTAAACGCCATATATTTTGGCTCTTGAGCGTAATCGAGCGGCCAGGCACTACCACTAGCTGGCGGGTTTCAGGGATTCCAGTTCCTGCCAGCGCGCGTAGCTGATATCCAGCTTCCGTTGGATATCAGCCAGCTCGTCCAATGCCGAGCGCACCGCTGTCGGGTTGTCGTTATAAAAGCCGTCCGCTGAGATAAGCATCTCCAGTTCGGCCCCGCGGACTTCGAGAGTTTCGATAAGGCTGGGCAGAGCATTCAGCTCCCGCTGTAATTGGTAGGATAATTTGCCCTGGGTCCGACCCGTTTTACTATCGCCCGAATTTCCCTTTTCTGATTGCCTGGCAACTTTCCCGGCGGTCCCGGCGCTGGCCTCGGTTTCAATGCCTGACGACCGACGCGCACTGGCCAGCCAGTCGCTATAGCCACCGATGGCTTCGCTGATTAGACCGTCCGTGTCGAACGCGAGAATGCGCGTGACCGTGTTATCCATGAATTCACGGTCGTGGCTAACCAGTAGGACCGTGCCGTCGAATTCAATCAACAACTCCTCAAGCAGTTCCAGGGTCTCGATGTCGAGATCATTGGTGGGTTCGTCGAGTACCAGAATGTTGGCTGGTTTACTGAAGAGGCGGGCCAAAATGGCGCGGTTCTGCTCACCGCCGGAGAGACTCGCCACCGGTTGGCGGGTCCGCTCGGGGCTGAACAAAAAATCCTGAAGGTAGCTGATCGCGTGACGCTTTTTGCCGTTGATCTCGATGAATTCCTGGCCACCACAAACGTTATCGATCAGATTCTTGTCAGGCTCGAGCTGCTCTCTCAGCTGATCAAAATAAGCGACGTCGAGGCGGGTGCCCAGTTCCACGGTTCCCTGATCAGGGCTTAGCAGGCCGAGGATTAATTTCAGCAGTGTGGATTTGCCGGCCCCATTCGGGCCAATGATACCGATGCGATCGCCACGCATGATGCGCGTGGAAAAGTCGCTAATGACGGGTTTGCCGTCATAACCATGACTGACGCCGGAGAGCTCGGCAACCAGTTTGCCCGAGGGCGACGCCGCCTCAATGCGAAAATCCGCCTTGCCCTGTACTTTGACGCGCTGGGCGCATTGTTCACGGAGTTTTTTTAATGCCCTGACCCGTCCCTCATTGCGGGTTCTCCGGGCTTTGATACCCTGACGAATCCAGACTTCTTCCTGGGCCAGTTTTTTGTCGAGCAGGGCATTGGCGGTTTCTTCCGCCCGCAGGCGCTGGTCCCGATCTTTCAGAAAGCTCCGGTAATCGCCGTCGCGAAGGTAAAGCGAGCCGCGATCCAACTCGGCGATTTGGGCGACGGTCGTGTGCAAAAACGTCCTGTCGTGGGTAATCAGCACCAGGGCTCCCCGAAATTGTCGCAGACGCTGTTCCAGCCATTCGATGCCCGGTAAATCCAGATGGTTGGTTGGCTCATCAAGCAGGAGAATATCGGGATTTGGCGCCAGCGCCCGGGCCAGGGCCACCCGCTTGCGCCAGCCGCCGGAGAGACTGGCCATGGGTGCATGCGCGGGAAGTTCTAGCAGACTGAGCCAGGTATCGACATTCTGCAGTGCCTGCCACGCGCCGCTGGTATCCAGTTGATCCTGAAGTCGCGATATATTCCCGGCGTCGCCGCACGCCAGCGCCGCATGATGCGCTTCGAGCAGTTGTAAGGGCTTGCCCAGACCCCCAGTGACCACCTGGTAAACAGTTTGTTCATTGGCCTCCGGCAGGGACTGTTCCAGTATCGACAAGGTCACGCCATCGCGTAGCCAGCGTTCACCGCTATCCGTCTGTATGTGCCCGGCGATCAATCTCAGCAGCGTACTTTTACCGGCGCCATTACGACCCAGTAAGCCTATTTTGTCGCCTGCCGAGAGATTCAGACTCACATCCTTGAGCAGGTCGTGAGTGCCAAATTGCAGATTGATCTTGTTGAGGCGCAATAGGGACATTGGGATTTTCTGGGGTCATATAGGGCTGGACAGCCTGGATAGAGAGCGTGCGCATGGTACTACAAGTGACGATTTGTCCGCAGGTAAGTATGGCTGACATAGGCAGAAGCGACCCTGTAGTGCCGTCAACAGGGCGGAATATGGTCACCAAACTGACACAAAACACTTTATTTATCGTGTTTACAATTATTCCGGTTGCTATAAAATGCGAGGCGAGCCCGCGAGCACGGCTTGCCCTATGGCCGCTATAAAGACATCGATAAAGTGCCTTTCCCGTTCGTCATAAGTCAGTTCCGCAATCACAGGCTTGGATATCTGCCACGGCGCTTGAGTCGTGGCAGGTGAAGTTTAATGTTATTCAGGTTTTAAATATGTCTACTACCACTGGAACAGTTAAATGGTTCAATGCCGATAAGGGTTATGGCTTTATCGAGCAGGAAAATGGCCCGGATGTGTTTGTGCACTTCCGCTCTATTGTCGGCGAGGGGTATCGTACTCTGAACGAAGGTCAGCGGGTTCAGTTTGAAGTCACCCAGGGCCAGAAAGGACCGCAAGCGGACAACGTCACGCCTATCTAGAATCCTCGCCCTTTTTCTTTTGAAGAGGGCTGACGGACAGTTGCCTCAACCCTTCTGTTAACGATCTTTCTCCTTAAAACGTCGCAAGGGTTGGTCTAGCAGAAGTGCCGGGGCAGGTCGCGCCGGAGGTAGTGGGTTTATCTTCGGCGCTTTAATTCGCGTGGCGGTTTGGTCAGATACTCTGCCAGTAATCGATAATCATTCACGCGCGGGCTTTCCTTGCGCCAGACAAGGCCGATTTCTCTCTTAATTTCCTTACCGGTGAATTCCAGGGTCGCAACCCCGGGAGAGTTAGTGGTCACGCCGGCCTCAAGCGCCATACGGGGTAGCAGGGTGATACCGATGCCGTTGGCTACCATGGGCACGATGGTCTGTAGGCTGGTAGCCTCGAAACTGAGGGAAATCTGACTGTCATTGAGTTGACAGGCTTTGAGAATATGATTTCTCAAACAGTGTCCTTCCTCCAGCAGGATAAACTCCTGACCCTCCAGAGCCCGGGGTTCGACCTTTCGGCATCCCGAAAATGCCTGGCCCTTGGGAAAGGCCACGACAAAGGGATCGTCAAAAAGATGGTGTACCTGCGCGCCCTCCAGAGGGTAGGGCAGCGCCAGCAGTAATACATCCAGATCACCATGCGCCAACAGACTGACAAGGTTGGCTGACAGGTCTTCCCTTATCAGCAACTGCAAACGCGGGTAATCCCTGCGCAGTCGGGCCAGTGCGTCCGGCAACAGAAATGGCGCTATAGTGGGAATAGCGCCCAGGCGAATGCTGCTGGATAAGGGCTCGGTGGCACCCGCCGCCTCCTCTTTCATCGCCTGAACTTCCGCGAGGATGTCGATGGCGCGTTTGACCGCTTTCTCCCCGGCCGGTGTCAGCAGCACAATTTTATGTCCCCGCTCCACCAGTGGCAGACCCAGGGACAGTTCCAGTTCCTGAATGCCCGCGCTCAGTGTCGATTGACTGACATAGCAGCTTTTCGCGGCGCGGCCGAAGTGGCGTTTTTCGGCTACCGCGCAGAGGTAGCGCAGTTGCTTTATGGTCGGATCATTAGCCATCGTAAAATTCGATCGATTTGTCTAAAAAAATTCACTTTACCGATAGTAAGGAGTTCGCTACCGTGTCGCAAGCTCAATTGAGAGCTGGATCCAGATAATCATTATAGGAGAGTACTCATGTCTTTAAAGGGCACTAAAACAGAGCAAAACCTGAAGGATGCATTCGCCGGTGAGTCCCAGGCAAACCGTCGCTACCTGTATTTTGCCGCCAAAGCCGATGTCGAAGGCTATAACGACGTCGCCACGGTATTCCGCTCAACTGCCGAAGGTGAGACCGGTCATGCTCATGGCCACCTGGAGTACCTGGAAGAGACTGGCGATCCGGCAACCGGTCTACCCATAGGCGCCACCGCTGATAATCTGAAAGCCGCGGTAGCGGGTGAAACCCACGAGTACACCGACATGTACCCGGGTATGGCAAAAACCGCACGTGACGAAGGTTTCGATGAGGTTGCCGACTGGATGGAAACCCTGGCCAAGGCCGAGCGCAGCCACGCTAACCGTTTCCAGAAAGCCCTGGACAATCTCGACGGCTAATCGTCGCAGGCCATCCGGGTCTTGTCCGATCCGATGCAGGGGCTTCGTGGAAGCTGTTCTTCGAAGCCCCTTTAATTTTGGCGACAAAGTACTTTCGGTGAAACGAAGGTTACATACGCGGTTTATTTTTAACTGATACGCAACGGGGAAGCCAGCATGACCAAAGAGGGGACCTTCCGTGAGGGTAGTCTTGAGGCACCCACACGACATCCGGTGGCCTGGAAGGAAGAGGCGTTCTGGGACAGGAATCAGCTCGATGCGGAACTGGAGCGGGTATATGATATTTGTCACGGCTGTCGCCGTTGCGTCAGCCTGTGTGATGCCTTTCCGACGCTGTTTGATCTGGTGGATGGATCGACCACTATGGAGGTGGATGGTGTCGACAAGGCCGACTACCACAAGGTGGTCGACCAGTGTTATCTCTGTGACATGTGTTACATGACCAAATGCCCCTACGTACCGCCCCACGAATGGAATGTTGACTTCCCCCACTTGATGTTGCGCGCCAAGGCGGTGAAATTTCGTGAGCAGGGCGCGTCGTTACGGGACAAAGTGCTAACCAGTACCGACAAGGTAGGAAAACTGGCGACCATCCCCCTGATTGACGTGACGGTGAATGCTTTCAACCGTAATAAAACCTTCCGCAAGGTATTCCAGGCGACGTTTGGCGTCCATGAAGATGCGCCGGTACCTGAATATCACGCCAAAACCCTGCGCAAGCGGGTCAAATCCCTGGATAGGCCTGTCACGCCGAAAGCCGTGGGTAAAACCACCGGCAAGGTGGCCATGTACGCTACCTGTTACGGCAACTACAACAGTCCGGATCTGGGTGAGGATTTTTATCGGGTGTTTCAGCACAACGGCATTCACATCGAACTGGTGCCCCGGGAACAGTGCTGCGGCATGCCGAAGCTGGAACTGGGCGATCTGGACGCCGTAAATCGCGCCAGGGAGGTCAATATCCCAGTGCTCGCGAAACTGGTGGATGCGGGTTTTGATCTGATAGCGCCGGTGCCGTCCTGCACCCTGATGTACAAGCAGGAGCTGCCACTCCTGTATCCTGATGATCCGGATGTGATCAAGGTCCGGCACGCATTCTATGACCCGTTTGAGTATCTGTATCTGCGTCACAGGGAGGGCGAATTCAAAACCGATTTTAAAAACAGCCTGGACAATATCAGTTACCACGTCGCCTGCCATTTGCGGGTACAGAACATCGGCATGAAGACGCGGGACGTTCTGGCGCTGATTCCCGGCACCACGGTCCATCCTCAGGAGCGTTGTTCCGGCCATGATGGGACCTACGCAGTGAAAAAGGAAACCTACGACAAGGCGGTCAAGATCGCCCGCCCCGTAGTGCGCAAGGTGGACCAACTCAAATCCGAACATTTTTCCAGCGATTGCCCCATGGCGGCTGCTCATATCGCTAACCTGGCGGAAACCGGCGAAAAGCCTGAACATCCCATGAGCCTGCTGCGCAGGGCCTACGGAATTTAGGAGATGTCGTGAAGAAGTTAACTCGCGCTGATTTGTGGTCGCTGGAAGAATACGCTGAAAAGCGGGCCGCCTATCGACAGGAGGTCATTGCCCATAAAAAAAACCGCCAGATTCCCTTGGGAGAACACGCCCGGCTTTATTTCGAGGACCAGACCACTATCCGCTACCAGATTCAGGAAATGCTGCGTATTGAAAAGGTCTTCGAAGCCGCTGGTATTCAGGAAGAGCTTGACGCCTACAATCCCCTCATCGGTGACGGCCACAACTGGAAAGCCACCTTCATGATCGAGTATGACGATCCGCTGGAGCGGGCGAAACGGCTGGCTGACCTGATTGGCATAGAAGACCGGGTCTGGGTGCGTGTTGAAGGCTTCGACGTGGTTTATGCCATTGCCGATGAGGATCTGGATCGGGAGAATGACAGCAAGACCGCGGCGGTCCACTTTTTACGGTTTGAACTGAACCCTGCCATGATCGAGGGCTTAAAGGCAGGGAGGAGCTTTAAAGTCGGCATTGAACATCCCAACTATCGGGTCGAAGGTTTTGAGCCCGTGGCATCCGTCCGCCAGTCGCTTGTCAATGATCTCGCTGACTAGACGCCCGCTTGTTCGGGCAGTCGATTTGGCTGATCTCTCGATAATGGTTAACCAGCCATCCGCATCCAGTGCGCGTGGCCTGATGTCGACAAGGGCTAATCGAGCAGTGACTTTTCCCGTTTAGCTGTTTAAGATCTGTCCTGGTTTATTCCAGCCAAAGCCGTTCGAGTCGGGTGCCAATCGAATCACCCTGACCACTCCATCGGCCGTAAATTCATCGACCAGTTAACGATTTAATACGTAAAGAAACGAGAGGAAGTGACATGTCTAATGCAAATGCAACTGTCCTGGATGCTGTTATTGTCGGCACCGGTATGGCCGGTCTGTATATGATCAAGCGCCTTAACGATCAGGGCCTGAAGATTCAGGCGATCGAAGCCGGCAGCGGTGTCGGTGGCGCCTGGTACTGGAACCGCTACCCCGGTTGCCGGGCGGATCTCCCGATCATTGAGTATTCCTATTCCTTCGACGACGATTTGCAACAGGAGTGGGACTGGACCGAAGTCATGGCCGGCCAGCCGGAGATTGAGCGCTACCTGAATTATACGGCGGACAAATTCAATCTGCGCAAGGACATCAAATTTAACACCAAAGTTACCGATTGCCTCTATAACGAAGACGCGGGCAACTGGACAGTCAAAACGGACCAGGGCGATATCTATACCGCCACCTACTGTATCCTCTGCACCGGTTGCCTCAATGAGCCCAACTACCCGGACTTCAAAAACCGCGATGCGTTCAAGGGCGAGGTCTATCACACCGCCAAATGGCCCAAGGGGGGAGTTGATCTGAAAGGCAAACGCGTGGCGGTTGTCGGTTGCGGTTCCTCCGGCGTTCAGAGCATCCCCGAGATCGCCAAGGTTGCCAGTGAGTTGACCTGCTTTCAGCGCAGCCCGATTTATACTTTCCCCGCGCGGAATGCACCAATGAAGCCCGATTTTCTCGCCCAGGCTAAAAAAGACTACGCCGATATTCGGGAACAGCAGCGCAACAACGAAATGGGTATCTGTAATTACCGGGGACCGAAAAAGCCAAAGGATCCCACCGCCCCGGCGAAGCCCCGACCCAGTAAAAAGATCCTGGAGTTGACGCCCGAGCAGCGCAAGGAAGAGATCAAGCAGTTTGGTCTCGAGGTGCTGAATCAGTATGTGGACCCCTTCTATAACCCGGAAGCGAACGCGATTGCCTGTGACCTGTATCGCGAAACCCTTGCCGAAATACTGAAAGATCAACAGAAAGCGGACGCGCTGTCACCGAAAAATTATCCCATGCATTGTAAGCGTCCGGTGATCGATACCGCTTACTACGAAGCCTTCACTCGGGACCATGTCGCCATCGTCGATTTACGGGAAACTCCGGTTGTTGAAGTGACCGAAAAAGGTATCAAGACCACTGCCAGGGACTATGAGTTCGATGTGCTGGTCTACGCCACGGGCTTCGACGCCATGACCGGCACCATCATGCGTTTGAATATCCGTGGCCGTAATGGCGAGCTGCTGGCCGACAAGTGGAAGGACGGCCCGCGCATGTACATGGGCCTGCAAAGCGCGGGCTTTCCCAACCTGTTCACCACCACCGGTCCCGGCAGCCCTTCGGTGGTTAGTAATGTTTTACATTCCATCGAGCAACATGTCGAATGGATTGATACCTGCATCGCCTATCTGCGCGAACATAACATTAAAACCATAGAGGCGGATCAGGCCGCGGAAGACGCCTGGGTGGAGCACGTCGCCGATGCGGCCAAGGGCTCCATGATGGCGGCACCCTCCTGTAACTCCTGGTACCTTGGCACCAACATTGAGGGTAAACCTCGGACCTTCATGCCGTATCTGGGCGGAACCAAGACCTACCGGGAGGAGTGTGAGGAAGTCGTGGCCGAAGGCTATAAAGGCTTTTTAATGGCCAGTTGATATAGTGTCCGGGACTCTCCCCGATTCCACGCGAGGAGCTGATAAAAAGCCGTTACGAAGGTAACGGCTTTTTTTTGCCTTCGATGGGGAGGAAATATATTTTTAGCTCCGCTGTAATCATTGTTCAGGGGGAATGTTGGCCAACCGACCGGCAAGGTTCAGACCAGAGAGCCACCTGGCTCCGGTTTCAGTCGTAACCGTAACCGGGTGTTGACCGGGAAATGTCCATCTCTTCCTCGGACATTTCCGCTTCGATGTCGCTAAACAACGGCGTGCTCAAATAGCGTTCCCCGGTATCCGGTAACATGAACAGGATGGTGCTGCCGGCTGGTGCACTTTCCGCAACCTTGAGTGCCCCGGTAAAGGTGGCGCCGCCGGTGATACCCGTGAAAATACCTTCCTGGCGCGCCAGGTCGCGGGCATTTTTCAGGGCGTCCTCGTTTTTAATGGTCAGCAACTGGTCGATATGGTGTGCTTCCAGGGCATCCTCGGCCAGCTTGGGAATAAAGTCCGGAGTCCAGCCCTGCATGGGATGAGGGTTGAAGCTGGGGTGGGTAGCGGCCGGGGAGCCGTCGGGATTTCTTTGCTGCTTCTGGCCGCTGCTCATGATCGCCGCGGCTTCCGGTTCACAGGCGATAATTTTGATCTCCGGACGTTCCATCCTCAGGACCCGGGCCACGCCTTTCAGGGTGCCGCCAGTACCGGCCCCGGTCACCCAGTAATCGAGCTTCTCGTCGGCAAAATCAGCAAGAATTTCCAGTGCCGTGGTGCTGGAATGGATATCCGCATTGGCTTCGTTTTCAAACTGCCGGCACAGAAACCAGCCATGGGCCTCGGCTAGCTCCCGGGCCTTGGCCACCATGCCCGTGCCTTTTAAAGCCGCGGGCGTCAGGACAACCCTGGCGCCCAGAAAACGCATCAGTTTGCGTCTTTCAACACTGAAGGAATCGGCCATGGTCAGCACCAGCGGATAGCCTTTCTGAGCACAGACCATGGCCAGGCCGATGCCGGTATTGCCGCTAGTCGCTTCGATAACCGTCTGCCCGGGCTTCAGTTCGCCGGAGCGTTCCGCTGCCTCAATGACACCAAGTGCCAGACGATCCTTGACCGACCCCAGGGGATTAAAGGCTTCGAGTTTGGCGTAAAGCCTGACTCCCTTCGGCCCCAGTTTATTGATTCTCACCACGGGCGTATTACCGATGGTGCCTAAAATATTGTCGAATTTAGCCATTGCTATCTCCTTCAAGGCTATCACTCCGTGCCGCTCAGCATAGCGCTTCCGGGAACAAGGCGAAACAAGACAGTTACTATCAAAATCGTGATTAAATGCCCACCGAAATATATGAATACCTGGCAGCTGCCCACCCGGCGATGAAAGATCCAACAGAGCATCAACAGGAAACGCTCGACCCCGCGGATTGGGAGTCGATGCGAGCCCTCGGCCATCGGATCGTTGACGACGCCATCAATTATCTGCGCGACGTCGCCAAGCGACCGACCTGGCAGCGGGTACCCGAGGCTGTCAGCGCGCAATTTAACGAAGCTCTACCGCGACAAGCCAGCGCTCCGGAAGAAATCTATGAGCAATTCCTGAACAGGATTTTTCCCTACGCCATGGGCAATACCCATCCCCGTTTTTGGGCCTGGTATATGGGTAATGGCACGGCTTTCGGCGCGCTGGCGGACTTTCTGGCGGCAACCATGAATTCAAATGTTGGCGCCGGTAGTCATGTTGCCATGCAGGTGGAAGCGCAGGTGATCAACTGGATCAAGACCTTGGTGAATTACCCGAAAACAGCCAGTGGACTACTCGTGGGTGGCGCTTCGATGGCCAATCTGATTGGTCTTGGCGTCGCCCGCAACAGCAAGGCCGGTTTCGATATGCGCGCCCAGGGTTTGTTCGGCGCAAATCAAGAGTTGGTGATTTACGCTTCCAGTGAAGTCCACAGCTGCCACCAGAAGGCAGTGGAATTGCTTGGGCTCGGTTGTAACAACCTGCGCAAGGTGCCTGTCAACGACGATTACCAGCTGGATTTGCGGGCCTTGGAGATTCTCGTGCGGCGTGACCGTGACGTCGGGCAGCGCCCGATCTGTGTCATTGCCACTGCCGGCACGGTTAATACGGGCGCCATTGATCCCCTCGCTGAAATAGCCGATTTCTGTGCAAAAGAAGACCTCTGGTTCCATGTGGACGGCGCCATTGGTGGAGTGGCGGCGGGTGTGGAGGAGCTAAAAGATCGTCTGGCGGCATTAAGTCGCGCCGACTCTCTCGCTCTTGATTTACATAAATGGATGCACATGCCTTTTGAAGTAGGCTGTGCCCTGATCAAGGACCGTCGTTTGCACAGAAACACTTTTGCCGTCAATCCGGAATATCTGGTTCGCGGCACGCGCGGTCTCGCCTCGGGAAGCGACTGGTTCAGCGATTATGGTCTTGAGCTTTCCCGCGGTTTCCGGGCGCTGAAGGTGTGGATGTCGATCAAGGAGCATGGTCTCGATCGCTATGAACGGATAATGGCCCGTAACCTGGCACAGGCCCGTTATCTCGCTGACGCCATCAGCCGGGATAACGGATTGGAGTTGATGGCGCCGGTATCGATGAACATCGTTTGTTTTCGTTATAAGGTGCCAGGTGCGGACGAGCAGGTACTGGACACACTGAATGGAGAAATCCTGCTGCGCATCCAGGAAGAGGGCACCGCCGCGCCCTCCGGCACCACACTCCGGGGCCGCTACTGTTTACGGGTGGCCATCGTCAATCACCGCAGCCAACTGGCGGATTTTGATCTCCTGCTCGGCGAAGTGAAACGGCTGGGTGGCCTGTTGGCATCAGAGCTTAACCGGAAAAGATGATTGGAGAATGAATATGCATGTCCACGTCGATCTTTGTTTGATACCTCTAGGCGTAGAGGGCTCCCTGGCCAGCGATATCGCCATCTGCCAGCGTATTTTTAAACAGCGCGGTCTGACTCATCAGCTCCATGCCTTTGGTACCAATATTGAAGGGGAGTGGGATGAGGTCATGAATGCGGTCAAAGCCTGTCATGAGGCCGTGCACGCAGCCGGGCGGGCGCGAATAAGTTCGAACTTAAAGATTGGTACTCGCACGGACAAACGGCAGTTGCTGCGCGAGAAAGTCGAAAGTGTCGAAAAATTATTGGGCGGCGGCTAGGCGGGCTGACATCCGTAGTGTCAGGTGTGGGCACGATCGCGCAAGTACCCGAGGCGGACAAGCCCGACGTTGTCACAGGATGTGTCTGCCTGGGCCCTAAGCACCGGCGGTAACGCGGGTGTGGTCGAACACAGAGGCAAGCCGATACCGACTGGGAAGCAATGAAACAGAGTGGTTACATGACCGAGGCTTGTATGATTGAACGGGCCGCGCGGGCTGGCCATGTTGCGAATGCCAGGGGGCAAATCAGTGCCAGTCAGCTAGTCAGCGCGGATCACCCCAAAGGTGTGCGGAGCCTGCCGCCGACCCTGCGCGCTGATGAGAGTCAGCGGGCGGGGTATCTCGCGATCGGGGAAAGTGAGCCCATGACATGGGGGTTTCGCAAGCCTCGGGATGCCTGCCCATGATTGTAATTCCGCCAGAGCAATTAGCGCCTCAGGTGCTCAACGCTTTGATCGAGGCCTACGTCTTGCAGGAAGGAACCGATTACGGTGAGCGCGAGATCGCGCTGGCGCGCAAAATCGCCGAGCTAAACACCCAGATCATGAAGGGCAGGGTGCTGATCACATGGGACGAAGAGAGTGAAAGCTGTAATCTCGTCAGTCGTGAGCAATTTCATGCCTGGGGCGGGCGGGATGAGTGAATTTCCGAACCTCTCCGAAGGGGGAACTCCTGGTGACTGTCTTGGTGACTGTCTTGGTGACTGAAAGACCCCGTGACAGTGGCAGTTTGCCGCCTGAGTATGATCTGCTGGTGGATGCTTCGGGCCTGATTTGCCCGGAACCGCTTATGTTGCTTCACAATGCAGTGCGCGAGGCAAGCAGCGGCCAGATCATTAAGGTCGTCGCCACGGACCCTTCAACGGTGCGCGATATTCCCAAATTCTGTCGTTTCCTGGGGCATCGCCTCATCCATCAGGAAGAAACCAGCTGCTACCTGTTTTTCGTTCAGCGAAGCTAGCCACTCAAGCAGGCTATGAGCTTCGGGCTCTAGGCTTAACGGTCTTCCAGTGTCGCCAGCGCCGCCAGCGCCTCCGGATCACCGGATTTGATTTTGTTGGCGATATGGTGCTGGAAGTAATAATGGAACTCGGGATGTGTTTCGGCGGCGTACAGGCCCGGATCACCGGGCAGCACCGGGGTTTCAATGATTCGATCCTCGTCGATCACCAGCCCCTCGATGCGACCGTTGTTCAGCAATCGCCAACTGACCAGGGATTTGAGTCCCAGGGTTTTGAAATTGTCATCGGAAAAGACCGCATGGGTGCCAATGGTATCGGGGATTTCCTGAATCACGTCGGTTTCGTACTCGCAATCGTAGCGGTAGTAATCGACAGCGGTCTCCAGTTCCAGGGTTTTATGAATAGGCGCCTCGTAAAACACCTCTTCGGTACCCGGATCGAAGTAGGCTTCCCAATGGCCATTGAGAGGATCCCTGATGTCGGTGCAGGGGGTCAGGCGATCGAGCCATGGGATCAGGCCGACCACTTCGCCGTTTTCCCTCAGACCCCAGCAGAGAATCTTGATGCTGAATGTTTTGTCGGGATGGGCTTCGTTGGTGTAGAGCATTTCGAGACCATCCAGCTCGGGCGCCAGGCGGATAAAGCGCCGCGAATCGAGGGAGGACAGTGGTTGCCGGGTGAACAGATCAATAACGTTATCGCTTCGGGATCCGGTGCTATTTGAAGCAGACATATCGCATCCTCCATCGATGGGAAAACTGGACATCGCAGTCGGGGCGAGGGACCCGGGACTGGCCAGGCTCTTGCCCCTGATTCCGCAATATAAGGTACTCGCAGATGTGAAAATACACAATACCTTGTGGTCGTTTTTTGGCGGCTATTTACAATGGGTGATCGGCAATGGGTGATCGGCAATTGCGGGAGCAGTTATGATTCGCAGCGCGGGCATGGGCAGAGGCTTGGTTCAGGGGCGGGACATCGAAGCCGTCTTCCACGCTTGTTTTACGAAGTGCTTCAGGGTTCGATTGTCCGGAGGCCACATCGAGCCGATCTATCTGCCCGCCGCGGGGCTGGACAGTCACGCCGAACTTCGCTACCGGGAAAACTATGTTTCCAGCGCCCTCCACGAAGTGGCGCACTGGTGTATTGCGGGATGGGAGCGGCGCCAGCGGATTGATTATGGTTACTGGTATGTGCCGGATGGACGCAGCGCAGCACAACAGGCCGCTTTCGCGCGGGTCGAAGTCAAGCCCCAGGCACTGGAATGGATTTTCTCAAACGCCGCCGGTATTCGCTTTCATCTCAGTGTCGATAACCTGAACAACGGGGGTCTGTCGAGTTGTGGCGGCTTTGGGGAGGCTGTGCGCGCTCAGGTGCTCACTTACCTCGATATCGGTTTGCCACCGAGAGCTGACCGCTTTGTCCAGGCGTTAGCGACAGCGTTTGAATCCATACCACCTTTTGATCCCAGGTCTTATCAAGGGTTAACGGCCTGACTATTATTCGATGAAGATATTCGATGAAGATATTTTTAACCAATTATTAACATTAATAAAAATATATAACTATATGATAATTCGATGAAAATAGTAGCAGATTACGGGATCGCCGATGTCGAAAGCCGCTTTTCTCGCCATGGCGAAGTAAGCGTCTACCCCGGCCGGGAGATTAGCGCCGCGCATATTCGAGACGCGGAAGTTTTGTTGGTCCGCTCGGTCACCAGGGTAGATCGCAATTTGCTGGCAAGCAGCCCGGTCAGGTTTGTAGGTTCCGCAACCATCGGCACGGACCATGTCGACCTGGACTATCTGGCCGAACGGGGGATTGAATTTGCCTTCGCCCCTGGTGGTAACGCCACGGCGGTGGTGCAATATGTCATTGCCGTGCTTTGCGCCTGTGTCGATGATTGGCGTCGCAAATCAGTAAGTATCATTGGCTGCGGTCAGGTAGGTGGGCGTGTTCTGACCTGCTTGCGGGCGCTTGGGCTGGAGTGCCGGGTCTTCGATCCGTTTTTGTCATCCCAGCAGGTTCCCGAACTCTGCGATTTCGCGCACGCTTTAAACGCGGACGTCATTTGCCTCCACACCCCGTTGACCCTGGGCGGCGCTCATCCCACTTTCCATATGATCGGTGCGCCGGAACTCGCTCGCATCAGGCCTGATGCAATTCTGATCAACGCCGGACGCGGGGCGGTGATCGATAACCGGGCGCTGGCAACGACACTCCGCGGTGACGCCATCCCGCGGGTGGTGCTGGATGTATGGGAAAACGAGCCTGCCATCGGACGGGATTTGCTCGCCAGGGTGCTTCTCGGTACGCCACATATCGCCGGCCACAGTTTTGAAGGCAAGCTGCGGGGCACGACGATGGTACTGGATGCCTTTGAGCAATGGCTTGGTCTGGCTGCCGAGGACAGAACCCGGTACAACCGCCCGAAAACCCTGGATGATAAAGCGGAGTTGATGGCTTCGAGTACGACCAGTCTCGAGGATCTGGTACTGGCGGTTTACGATCCACGTTGTGACTTTGCCGACCTGCGCTCAGCCTTTGCGAATCATGAGGTGCCGGCTGCGATCGCCTTTGATGCTGTGCGCGGTGCTTACAAGCTGCGTCGGGAGTTTAATCATTACCGGGTCGAGGGCGCGATCAGCCAAAACCTTGGTGAAGAGTTGCTGGCACTGGGGTTCGAGGTCGCCAGATGATCCCTCATTCAGGTTTTTTGCTGTCCGTGCCACTTTCGGACACCAGCTCGCGGCAGGCGGCGCGTACCATTGCCTCGGTGATCGGGGTCTCAGAACCGTCGGCGTTGAGAATCGCGGCGCCGTTAAAATTAATCTCCCCGGCTTTTGGATCCGGGGTGTTTCCTGTTTTGGAAGAATCCTTGTTCATCGATTTCCAGCTCCCATTCCTGAGCAGATCCCATTCCTGAACAGCTACCATAGCACGCCCGACTGTTGACGCAGAAGTGGTGGAATTGCCGGGCATCGTCGTAATTGGCGAGGCTCATCACGTCGGTGGTGTGATCGTTCTCGCCTTGTCAGTGCTCCCTCAGTCCGCCAAGAAAATGTTCCAGTCGCGAGAATGCGTTGTCGAGTTCATCTTCACGGGGCAGGAAAACGATGCGATAGTGCTGGCAATCCTCCCAGTTGAAGGCGGTGCCCTGAACAATGAGCATTTTTTCCTGCATCAGCAGGTCCAGTACCAACTGCTCGTCATCCTCGATAGGGTAGATCTCGGGATCCAGCCGTGGAAACAGATACAAGGCGCCCTTTGGCTTGACGCAGCTTACGCCCGGAATGGCGGCAAGTCGCTCCCAGCCATAGCGGCGCTGTTCGTAAAATCGGCCTCCCGGTTTAACCAGATCCTCGATACTCTGGTAGCCGCCGAGCGCTGTCTGTATGGCATACATCGCCGGGACATTGGCGCACAGGCGCATCGAGGCAAGCATCTCGATACCCTGGATGTAACTGCGCGCACGGTGCTTGGCGCCGCTGACCACCAGCCAGCCGGAACGGAATCCCGCCAGCCGGTAATTTTTCGATAAACCATTGAAGGTGACCGTGAGAATGTCGTCAGACAGAGCCCCGAGTGGGTAGTGGACGGCGTCGTCGAAGACGATGCGGTCGTAGATTTCATCGGCAAAGACGATCAAGTCGTTGATGCGGGCCAGTTCGATAAGCTGCTCCAGTGTGTCCTTGCCGTAGACCGCCCCGGTGGGGTTGTTTGGATTGATAACGACAAGGCCTCGTGTGTTTTTGCTGACCTTGGCCTTGATATCATCCAGATCCGGTTCCCAGTCAGCGCTTTCGTTACAACGGTAGTGCACTGCTTTGCCGCCAGCGAGAGTTACCGCCGCCGTCCACAGAGGATAGTCAGGAGAGGGCACCAGGATCTCGTCGCCGGGATTTAGCAGCGCCTGCATGGACATAACGATCAGTTCACTGACGCCATTGCCGAGAATGATGTCCTCGATTTCGACATTGGCGATGCCCTGAATCTGGCAGCGTTGCATCACCGCCTTGCGGGCACTGAATACCCCCTTGGCATGGCTGTAGCCCTGGGCTTCAACCAGGTTCAGGATAACGTCCTGTATGATTTCGTCCGGGGCTTCAAAACCAAAAGGGGCGGGGTTGCCTATATTTAGTTTCAGGATCCGGTGACCTTCCTCCTCCAGGCGATTGGCATGATCCAGTACAGGACCTCGTATGTCGTAACAAACACTGTCTAATTTGCTGGACTTTTCAATTTGTCGCATAAAAAATAGCCTGCTTGACGATGGCGATTGCTTACCACTGAAAAAAGGCACTATTGTACCGCATCAGCCAAGTACAAATGTTTCACGGCGCAGCAACTCTGGAGAAAAAATGAGCGAGAAAACCACTGAAAATGCCGACATCAAAAACGACGTCTACTGGCGCGATAAGCTGAGTCCCAGGCAATATGAAGTTTGCCGAAACAAGGGCACCGAACCGCCCTTTACAGGTGAGTACAACACCGAAAAACGCAGGGGTGATTATCTTTGCGCTTGTTGCCAGGCCAAACTATTCGAGTCCGACTGCAAGTACGATTCAGGCAGCGGCTGGCCCAGTTTTTTCGCTGCCGCTGACGACCAGTGCGTAGTCGAGGAAGTCGATCAATCCCGGGGCATGGTCAGAACCGAAATTATGTGCGCCAACTGCGGCAGCCACCTTGGTCATGTCTTTCCGGACGGACCGCAACCGACGGGCCTGCGCTACTGCGTTAATTCGCTGTCGCTGAACTTTGACGAAAAAGAGTAAGCGTTGCGCGCATTCGACACCGCGTCGGTAACGCTGAAGACACGAACAGGCAACGGAAAGTACACGAACAGGTAACGGAAAGGTGTTAAAACTCAGTGCCGCTCTGGCGCTTGCTTGCATAGTTCTCGGCGCGCTCATGCAACGACTTGCGTGGCTGCCTTTTCCGCTGGCGTTTTATCTGTTCGGGCTGGGCTTGCTTGTGTCTTCCCTGCTGGCCTTATACGCCATCGGCTCGGTGTTCCGTCGGCTGGCCCGCGGGCAGCCCTGCCGATCGCAACTGCATATCGGCTTTCTGACCGCGGTGCCAGCGGCGCTGGTGCTGGTGAGCGTTGGTGTGGGGGGATTCAAGGCCCCACCCATTCACGACATTAGTACGGATATTCATGATCCACCCCAGTTCCAGTTTGCCCAGGCGCGGCGGCGCCAGGGAGATAATTCCCTCGATTACGGCGGTGAGGAAATCGCCGCACTGCAAGTCGAAGCCTACCCTGATTTGAAAACGGTGTATCTGCCCGGCACCCGGGAGCAGGGTATGGCGCTGGTACGCGGAACCGTGCGGAGTCTGGGTTGGGAAATTCTTGGTGAGGATGAGGAAGCCGGTCTCCTAGAAGCTGCCGAAACCACACCGCTGCTGGGCTTCACCGATGACATTGTTATCAGGGTTCGATCACTTAATGAGGGCGTCCTGATCGACCTGCGCTCGGTGTCCCGCGTCGGTATTAGCGATCTGGGCGCCAATGCCAAGCGGATTCGACGTTTTGTCGAAGCGCTAAAGCAGCGTTAATTGAAGCGATTCAGTAGCCTTATCCGGCGTCGCTCTTGGTCCGGAAAAGTAAGGTAACGATAAATAAAAACGACAACTAAAAGGATAAATAATGACTGAACTTGACATCACTCATGGCCGTATCAAGGGCAGCGAAAGGGATGGTATCCATGTTTTCAAGGGTATTCCGTATGCGCTACCACCGGTGGGACCACAACGCTGGTTGCCGCCCGAGGACCCCTGGCCCTGGAGTGGCACTCTGGATTGTCGCGAATTTGGTAAATGGGCGCCGCAAAACAAGTCCCAGATGGATGCCGTCATGGGTGCGGAAGTGGGCGAACAAAGCGAGAGCTGTCTGAGTCTCAATGTCTGGACACCGGGCCTGGACGATGGCCGACGTCCGGTCATGGTGTGGATTCATGGTGGCGGTTTTACCATTGGATCCGGCGCTCAGGGAGTCTATGAGGGCAGAACCCTGGCGCGTCACGGCGACGTGGTGGTGGTCACCATCAACTACCGGTTAGGCATTTTCGGCTTCGCCAACCTGAATGAAGCCACCGGCGGTAGAATTCCCGCCACTGGGAACGAAGGCTTGCTCGACCAGGTCAAGGCACTGGAATGGGTGCAAGATAATATCGAACTGTTCGGCGGCGATCCCCAAAATGTCACCATCTTTGGCGAATCCGCCGGCGGTATGAGTACCGGCACCCTGCTGGCCATGCCTGGGGCGAGGGGGCTGTTCCACAAGGCCATTCCTCAATCCGGCGCCTGTCATACCGCAGCGAGTATGGACACCGCGCCCCTGGTCGGAGAGGCCATCCTCAAGGACACGGGACTCGATGCCGAAGGCCTGGCCAAGGCCGACGTTGAAGTGCTGCTGCGGGCGCAACGACATATCGAGGGTGGCAAGGTCGAGGGTTATCCCTTGTCGAAACTGGGCAGTCTGCCGTTTCGGCCGGTGATCGATGGAACCCTGTTGCCCACCTTGCCGATCAATGGTGTTCGTAGCGGTTGTGCCTCGGACATTCCCATCATGGCCGGAAGCACGGCTGACGAATGGCGGCTGTTTGGCGCCCTGGCGCCTGCCATTACGGGATTGACCGAAGCGAACATGCACAAACGCCTGGGTTATTTGATCGGCGAGGAACATATTCCCGGATTGGTTTCAGCGTATCGACAAGGCCTTGCTCGGAGGGGGATTGAGCCCACGCCTCCGGAAATTTTCATGGCCATCCAAACCGACCGTATCTTCCGCATCCCCGCCTTGCGTCTCCTCGACGGCCAGCAGCCCCACAACGGGCAGGTGTATAATTACCTGTTTGACTGGAAGTCGCCGGCGGCAAAGGGTGCCCTGGGGGCCGCCCACGCAGTGGAATTGGCTTACGTGTTTGGCACTCACACCAAACCGGGGGCAGAGAAGTTTTACGGAAGCGGCCCGGGTGCGGCGGAGCTGGCGACGGCAACCATGGACGCGTGGACGGCGTTTGCCCGCGCTGGTGATCCGGGCTGGGCGGCCTACGAGAGCACCAACCGGACTACTCGCATTTTTGCTCAAAGCTGCCGTACGGAATACGCACCTCTGGAGCTGGAGCGGGCCGCCTGGGAGCGCGTGCCGGATGCCTACCTCGGCTCTCTATGAATGCTCCGTCACCACACCACCGCCGGCAACCGGCGGCGGTGGAGCAGTTCGTGGTAGCGGGTGAATAGGTGGTGAGTGAATGGGTGGTGAGAGAGCAGGACACTTATTCGCCGTAGCCTTCCACCGCTTTGATTTCCAGGTAGTCGGTGAAACCGTGGCGCCCCCATTCGCGGCCATTTCCGGACTGCTTGTAACCCCCGAAGGGAACTTCAAAGCCCGCGGCGACACCATTGATATGAATGTTTCCAGCCCGGATTCGCGCCGCCACACGACGAGCGTGTTCAATATCGCTGCTTTGAATATATCCGGCGAGCCCATAGGGCGTGTCGTTAGCGATTTGAATAGCTTCTTCTTCCGTCTCGTAGGGGATCATGGTCAGTACCGGGCCGAAGATTTCCTCGCGGGCGATGGTCATATTGTTGTTGGCGTCTGAAAATACCGTTGGCCGGACAAAGTAACCTTTTTCCAGATCCTCCGGTCGGCCCGGTCCGCCACAGACCAGCCTGGCGCCTTCCTCTATCCCTTTTTTGATCAGGCCCTGAATTTTATTGAACTGGGCCTCGGAGACCATTGGACCCATCGTTGTCTCGTCGGAATTGGGATCGCCCACTTTCACCGCGGCGCTGAACTTCGCTGCGATGGCCTCTGCCTCCGCCAGCTTGGCAACCGGAACCAGCATACGGGAGGGTGCGTTACAGCTCTGGCCACCATTGGAGTACATCTGTCTGATGCCGCCGGTGACCGCTTTTTCCAGATCGGCATCGTCGAGAATGATATTTGGCGATTTGCCGCCCAGTTCCTGGGTAACACGCTTGACAGTGGGGGCCGCGTTTTGCGCTACCAGGGACCCGGCGCGGGTGGAGCCGGTAAAGGACACCATGTCGATATCCGGGTGAGAGGACAGGGCGGTGCCGACCACCGCGCCGTCGCCGTTAATCATATTGTAGACGCCGGCGGGCACCCCTGCTTCAGCCATCACCTGACTCCAGAGATAAGCCGATAGCGGCGCCACCTCGCTGGGCTTTAGTACCATGGTACAGCCAACTGCCAGAGCGGGCGCCACCTTGCAGCCGATCTGGTTCACGGGCCAGTTCCAGGGCGTGATCAATGCGCAAACACCGATGGGTTCCTTGAACACCCGGTGCTTGCCCATGTGCTCTTCGAATTCGAAGGTTTTCAATACCCGCGCGGCTTCCTGCAGATGGCCGAGACCGCAGGCTGCCTGAGCGCCATGGGCAAAGCCTTTGGGGGCTCCCATTTCCTCGGTAATTGCGGCGGCGATGTCGCCGTAATATTTTTTGTAGACAGCGATGCAGGATTCCAGCAGTTCGACCCGCTCCTGCCGGCTGGTTTTGCTAAAACCCGGGAAAGCGGCTTTCGCGGCAGCCACGGCTTTATCCACATCCGCTTGAGAGCCCAGGGAAATATGAGCACAAACCGTTTCGGTGGCCGGGTTGATGACATCGCACTGCCTGGGTGTGACCGGGTCCACCCACTGTCCGTTGATATAAAACTGCTTGTATTCACGCATGGTATGTTCCCCTGTAATTGACGACGAAATTGCGATACACGGTGGCACTGGGATTCTGCTTAATTCTTTTCCTTTCTTTCCCCTAGCACGACGTTTTTCAATTTATACAGGCACTTAGGCAACAGTTTTAGCTACTGGGGTGTGATTTTGTACAAGGCCGTATTGAGGTCGGAGGTAACATAAATATTGCCTGCCTTTGAAACCGCCACGCCGGTCTGGATGTAGGCGGCCGGTGTATTGTCCGCCGGTGGTAGACCAATGGCGAGGTTTCTCGCGATCTCACTGATTTCACCACTCTTGGAATTTATATGCACGATGCGTTGCTTGCCTACTTCAGCCAGGATAATGCTGCCGTCAGCGGCAACATCAAAGCCTTCCGGTTTGTCCAGGCCCTTGGCGATAACCCGGGTCTTGCCATTATCAATATCGACTTCGAGTAACTGTCCGCCAAGCACGTCAGTGACATAGACCTTGTCATCATCGGCGCCGGGGCGAAGGGCGGCCACGCCGGGGATGCCCTCGCGCACGAGTTTACGGTCCTCCCCATGTTTTCCAGAGACCAGTAACAGCGAACCCGTCCCCTGTTCGGCAACCAGGATTCTATCTTCATCGATCAGTACGGCATCGACCGGAAAATTGAAATCATGGTAGGTGGCCAGCACCTTATGGCTGATCCTGTCATAGATTTCCACCGCATTACTGAACCAGCTGGTAACCGCAACCCTGTCGCCCTTCAGATTCACGGACATGGGCATCTCGAACTTGTCGCGCAGCGCGCGCTTGATATCAGTGACCTCGCCACTGCCGCCATTTACCGTGCTATAGGTAAACAGGTCGCCCAGCAGCACGGTTTCATCGCCGAATTCATCGGTATAGACGTCCAGTCCACCGGGTACGGACAACTCACTGCGAACGATATTGCGACTGGCGCCGGTGCGGGTATTGATCTTGTAGACCGCGTTGTCATTCATGTTGGTGATAAATAATTCGTCCTTCGAATTGAGGGACAGGTTGTCGATACCCGGATCAACAGTTGCCACCAGGGTTTTCTCACCGGTCTTTCTATTGACACGCACCATCCGGCCCAGGGCGGTGTCGGCGACATAGAGGTTATCCTGGCTGTCGAGATTGACCGCCACCGGGATTTTGAAACCGGTGGCCACGGTGGTGAGTTCACCGCTGTCCACGTCAACGCGTACGACCTTGCCCTTAAACAGCAGGGGTCCGTAAAGGTAGCCTTCACGATCAAAGTCAAAGCCATTGAGATGGCCCATGTTCTCGATGACCTTGCGGGGTTTCTTTTTCCCCCCGAGATCAAGCTCCCACAGGGCATCGCCCCAGAGCACCTGGGTGACAAACAGACGGCCAGTGGGATCAAAGGCTACGGCATTGGCACCGGGAAGGTTGTCAGCCACCAGGAACACCTCGCCGCTGGGCCGGCGTCCGAACACCTTACCATTCAGGATGGAGGTCCACACCAGTGTGCCATCGGGTCCAAACTCCAGATCATCGGCAACGCCGTCTGGCGGGCCTACAAAAACGCTTGACTCACCGGTGGTGATATCTATTTTATGAATACTCTGGCCCATCACGCTGCCGGCGTAGAAGTTGTCGTCGCTATCAAAGGTAGAGCCATGAATGCTGAGGAAGTCCGAACCGCCCACGAGATACTGGATCAGATAGGGGTCCTTTGTGCCTTCCGCTTCCAGCATGCCTTTTTGCGGACGCTCGCTCGAATCTCCGCAGGCCATCAGGCTGAAGGTCAGGACGGCTGCCAGGAACACGCTGGTTGACCTGCCTAAAGCTTCCTTGGAGTAGCTTTGCTGGAAGGTAATGCTCATAATTAATCCCCACTGATTACTTTAAATATTTATCATAACTATTTGAATTTTAACAAATATAAATTTATATGAACGTATTTCCAGATCTATTTCGCCGCAAAGCGGGGCTCCCGGCGCTCAGCGGTCGCTTTAATTCCCTCTTTTGCATCTTCGGTTTTAAGTAGCCATTCCTGTTCCTGAAGTTCACGGTCGGTAGCCGCCTGAACGCGGTCGGCCAGGCCCTGGCGTACTGTTTCTCGAATCGATTGTACCGCCAGGGGCGCGGAGCCAGCGATTTCCCGCGCCAGGGCTCGGGCGCTGGGTAGAAGCGCTTCCCTTGCCACGAGCAGGTCAATCAGGCCCCACTGCTCGGCCTGTTCGGCCTTGATACGCCGACCGGTATAAAACATCAGATGCGCCTTCTGTTGACCGATCAGGGCAGGCAGGGTGTGGGTCAGGCCGAAACCGGGATGAAAGCCGAGGCGAGAGAAATTGGCGCTAAACCGGGCTTCCGGGCAGGCGACGCGGAAATCGCCCACCAGGGCCAGTCCGAGACCGCCGCCGATAGCGGCTCCCTGAACGGCACAGACCACGGGTTTTTTTGCTCGAAACAGGCGTACAGCCTCTCGATAAAGGCGCCCGGATCGCTTTTTAAAGGCGTTGTCCTCGGGGTTGCTTTCATCCTGCCTGTCAATGGCGTCATTGCCGCCGAAGTTGGCGCCGGCGCAAAACGATTTACCATCGGCGGTTAGCACAATGGCTCGGCATTGCGTGTTTTTATCCAGATCCTCAAAGGCATCGGCGATCGAACAGATCAGGTTGTAGTCGAAATAATTGTGGGGTGGTCTCTGGAGGGTGACGGTGGCGACATAGTCGTCAAGCGCCACCTCAATATCCGGGTAATTGCCGATACTCATCAAAATCTCCTGTAAATTGGCCCATGGCAAACTAAAGCGGAACAGTTAATAAGGTAGCAGTAATCTAGCGCGCTCGGTACCAGGAAGAAAGAGGCCAAACGGCTGCTAGATGGCCGTGGTGGCGAATAAACCTGCTTAATACTTACTGGGCGGCGGACAAATAAACTCCAGTTCGTCGTCATGCACTATCAGTTTAAAGCGGTTTCTTTCTGCGATTCTCCGGGCGACGCTCAGGTAGGTGTACTTGTCATCCTCGTCGCAGCGGGCGCGAAATTCATCCCTGGGGATTTTGACGATTTCCCCGCGTACCAGTTGCTCAAACTCTTCGTAGAGATCTGCCGTGGCCATTTTTAGCTCTTGTGCTTAGGTCAAAGGATAGCGGTGAATCTAGTCCACCCCGGTAAAGCTTGTCAAAGGAATGGAGTGCTATTGATAAAGAAAACCCGGGTTTTAAGTATTTTATCGTTTGTTGATCCGACAACGAAGCAGTAATATCAGGTCAAACTAGTCAAATAAACCACAGAGTCTCGGTTCAACGAGACTCGTGCAATTGTCTTAAGGGGAACAAACATGAGCGCCAAGCAAGCCAATGGGACGTTGTTTACCAATGCCCGTCTGATCGATGGTCTGGCGGATCAACCGCGCAACGGAGTTTCCATCCTGGTTCGGGGTGAGCGCATCGCCGAAGTCAAACAGGGCGAGATCAGCATTGGCGAAGAGGTGGCGGTGGTCGATCTTAGTGGCAAAACCGTGGTCCCGGGGTTGATCGACACTCACATCCATACCGTGATGATGGACAGTGAATGTTTTCCGTTGTTTTTGGCGGCAGGCGTTACCACGGCGCGCGATGTTGGCGGGCGGCTCGATCTGGTACTGCAAAACCGCGAGGATCTCAACAGCGGCAAGAAACTGGGCCCGAGGCTGTTTGTCTGCGGGCCGCTGCTGGATGGCCCCGGCGCCAGTTTCGAGAGCCCCGGATTTACTATCATGCTCGATCGGGTACCCAGCGTTGCGGCGGTGCCGGGAAAAATCGGCGAACTGCTCGCCGCTGGCGTCGATGGCATCAAGTGTTATTTCACTATGACATCGGACATCGTTCGCAGTGTTATCAATTACGTGGACAAGCGCGTGCCCGTTACCGGGCACCTGGGTTACTGCTCTTCCATGGAGGCGATTGAAGCCGGCATCGATGGCCTGGAGCATGTCTGGATTTCACCCTACAACGATATCTGTGCCCTCAACATGCGATTTGGCAATGATGCCTCGATGATGGACCCCGCGTTCTGGGCGAAAACCATGGAAGGGTGGGAGCAGGCCGACCTCAAGGGCGAGCGCATGCGCAAGTGGGTGGCCGCCATGGTCGATAAGCAAGTGCATATGGGAACGACACTGGATTTGCTCTGGACGGCCAAGGCGGGCGTCGATGGCGCGCTCAGGGACCCGGACAGAAAACTGATTCCACCCGCGGCTTTACAGCGTCAAAGTCGTATGAAAAAACGTCTGGGCGATCGGCCTGACTGGGATATTCACCCCGGTTTTTTTGACACCGGCGCGGGAAGTCGGGCGCTTGAAAAACATCAGGAGGTGACCCGCCAGCTGCACGAGGCCGGGGGCAGGGTGGTGGGGGGCACCGATTGCGGGGCACTGGCGTACCCGCCACCTGGTTTTGCGCTGTTACGTGAAATCGAGCTGCTAGCCGAAGCCATTGGCAACATGGACGCGATTCGGGCAGTGACCTCCGTTGCGGCTAATTACCTTCGCGCTGATCAGGATATTGGTGTGGTCGCGCCGGGCCGTTATGCGGATTTTCTGGTGCTAACCGGCGATCCGCTAAGGGATGTCGCCGAGTTGCGTACCCTGGAAACCACCTATCGGGGTGGCAAGGCTTACGATCCCAGGGCTTTGATTGCGGCGGCGCCGCAACACCAGCCGGACGGACTTTGATTCCATGACCCCGGAGAACGACTTGATGTTATATCCGGGGAGAGCACAGGTTTTTTGTTTATATCGAGGTAAAAAATTATGAGTGCAGGAACCCGATTACCCGGAACCCCGGAACCCATGCATCGCCTTCAGGCCCATGGCGGCGTCACCATTGCCGCCGACTCCTGGGGCGACCCGAGTGGCCCCCTGGTGTTGCTTCAACATGGTGGCGGCCAGACCCGTCATGCCTGGAAAGGCGCCGGCGAATCCCTGGGCGCTGCCGGCTACCATGCAGTGGCCTTTGATGCACGGGGCCATGGCGACTCCGACTGGGCGCCAGATGGTGTCTATGGCATGGATGTCATGGTGGAGGATCTCAAATGTGTGATTGCAGTCTTTGGCGACAAGCGACCGGTACTGGTTGGGGCTTCGATGGGCGGAGGCACCAGTCTTGTCGCCGCTGGCGAGGATCATGTCGATGCCACGGCGCTGGTGCTGGTTGATATCGCGCCTCGCGTGGAGCCGGAGGGCGTTGACAAAATACAGACCTTCATGAGCCTGAAACCGGAAGGCTTTAGCTCGCTGGAAGAAGTCGCCGAAGCTATCGGCAGTTACCAGCCGCATCGAACGGCACCTAAAAACCTGGATGGACTCGCGAAAAATGTGCGCTTGACACCAGATGGCAAATACCGCTGGCACTGGGATCCACAATTTAGAGCCATGCGCCGCGATATACCCAAGCGACAAGCCCGGCTGGAGGCCTGCTCCCGCAATCTGAAATTACCCACGTTGTTAGTCAGGGGCGGGCTTTCGGATGTGCTTAGCGAAGAGGGCGCCCAGAGTTTTTTAACCTTGTGTGCCCACAGTGAATATGTCAATGTGACCGGCGCGGGACATATGGTGGCGGGGGACCGTAATGACGTTTTCGCCTCATCGGTCATTGAGTTTCTATCACGTACCGTCCCGGTCAAGGGTGAGCCGGCTCTGGCGCCTCACGAAGTGCACCCACATCATGTGGGTCCGCCGGGAGACGTGAATGACATTCCCTGAATTCAGCAACCCGCGGCGTGGGGAACAGTGAGGATGCGGTTGTCGGCGCGAGCGGCTTCTTGCTTGACAGCGTTGGTCGTGGTTCTTAGAATGCGCGCCTCTTCGGGGATAAGCCTCTGGAGAGCCAACGTCCCGTTCGTCTAGAGGCCTAGGACACCGCCCTTTCACGGCGGTAACAGGGGTTCGACTCCCCTACGGGACGCCATATGCGGTACGGCTAGTGAGACGCACAATCAAGCGGGAATAGCTCAGTTGGTAGAGCGCAACCTTGCCAAGGTTGAGGTCGCCGGTTCGAACCCGGTTTCCCGCTCCAATTCATATTTCCTCCTCCCTGTCTCTACATTAATGCCAATTGCCCTGAGACCCCATTGAGGAATTCCGGCGCCTCCAGAGCCACGCGGATCGTCACCGATATACCCGTTAGACAAGCTCTTCCGGCGATAGGTTATGATTGCTGGTTTATCAACGTGTGAAACCGGCTAACGAGGCGTGGGCCAGGCGGCATGACAGCAAATATTCCCGCACTAAGAATCGAAAACCTGAAAAAAACCTACGGCGGTGGCTTTGAAGCCTTGAAAGGTATCAGCCTGGAGGTTGAGGGCGGTGATTTCTTTGCACTTCTGGGCCCCAACGGGGCCGGCAAATCAACGACTATCGGTGTGCTGTGCTCGCTGGTACGCAAATCCTCGGGCAGGGTCGAAATATTTGGCCACGATATTGACACCCAGTTCTCGCTGGCCAAGAAGGAAGTGGGCGTCGTTCCCCAGGAATTTAATTTCAATCAGTTCGAAAAAGTGTTTGATATCGTCGCTACGCAAGCCGGTTACTACGGCCTGCCCCGCAAAATAGCGTTGACGCAGGCGGAAAAGTATCTGCGCCAGCTGGGTCTGTGGGACAAAAAAAACGAGCGTGCCAGAACCTTGTCCGGGGGCATGAAGCGCCGTCTCATGATTGCCCGTGCCCTGGTTCATGAACCGCGCCTGTTGATCCTCGATGAGCCGACAGCGGGGGTTGACATTGAATTGCGACGATCACTCTGGAAATTCCTGAAAGCGATTAACCAGCAGGGAACGACCATAATCCTGACGACGCACTATCTCGAGGAGGCGGAAAGCCTTTGCCGTAACATCGCCATCATCGACCGGGGTTGCATTGTGCAAAACAGCAGCACCCGGCAATTGCTGGCGCAGTTAAGCAAGGAGGTGTTCGTTCTCGACACGCGCGAGGCTCTGGACGATTTTCCGGTGATCGATGGCTATCCCGCGCGGGCGCTCGACCAGCACAGTTTCGAAGTCGAAGTAGAAAAAACTCAGTCATTAAATGAGCTGTTTGTGGCACTGTCTCGGAGAAACATCCATGTGGTCAGTATGCGCAACAAGGCAAATCGCCTTGAGGAGCTTTTTTTGAGCATGACGCAACAGGCCCAGTTGGACACCGTAAGCCTCGAATTGGCGGAGCCGAAGAGGGCGAGCAATTGACTTTAAGGGAGCAGTGGATTGCATTTCTGACGCTTTTTACCAAGGAAGTGCGGCGTTTTATCCGTATATGGCAGCAGACACTGCTGCCGCCAGCCATCACCATCGCGCTGTACTTCGTGATATTCGGAACCTTGATCGGGCCCAGGATCGGATCGATGTCCGGTGTCAGTTATATTGAGTTCGTGGTCCCCGGGCTGATAATGCTGGCGGTGATTACCAACTCCTTTGGCAATGTTGTGTCTTCGTTTTTTGGCAATAAATTTGCCGGTAACATTGAGGAAATGCTGGTCTCGCCAATGCCTAATTACGTCATCTTGCTGGGCTATCTGGCCGGCGGTGTCTCCCGCGGACTGGCAGTGGGCGTTATCGTCACGCTGGCGTCAATGTTTTTTACGCGCCTCAATGTTCTGCACCCCCTGATTACCGCGGGTGTTATCGTCCTGACGGCGATGCTCTTTTCCCTGGCCGGACTGATAAACGCAGTCTATGCCGACAACTTTGACGATATCTCGATCATCCCGACCTTCGTGTTGACGCCACTGACCTATCTGGGCGGCGTGTTTTACTCAATGAGCCTGCTGCCGGAATTCTGGCAGGCCGCGTCAAAGCTTAATCCCGTGCTTTACATGGTTAACGCCTTTCGTTACGGGTTTTTAGGGGTGTCGGACATTGACGTGCGCTGGGCATTTTTAATACTGATCTTCTTTGTCGTGGTGTTGTTCCTGGTTTCGTTACATTTGCTTGAAACCGGCAAAAAATTGCGCGCCTGAGATGCAAGAAAAACCCCCCGAAACACTGTTGGGGCACAGTGTTGATTACCCCGACCAATACAGTCCGGCCCTGTTACAACCGATTGAACGCCGGGTGGGACGCGAAACTATCGGTCTGCGCGCCGATGAACCGTTGTCATTTTCTGGCGCTGATGACTGGACCTGTTACGAACTATCCTGGCTGGATATGGACGGTAAACCCAGGGTGGCGATCGGGGAACTGAGTATTCCCTGTCACTCTCCTCGCACGGTGGAGTCAAAATCCCTCAAGCTGTATCTCAATTCGCTTAACGAGCATCGTTTTGCCTCTGTCAACGACCTGTCCGAGGTGATCGAAAAAGACCTTGGAGTGGTTTGCTCGGCAGCCGTCCTGGTTGACATTGTTTCTATCGAGGACTTTAGCAAAAGGGGACTGAGCAGCTTTGCCGGTATAAATCTCGACGAGCAGACGTTACAACGAGTAAAAAGTGAGCCAAGTCCTGATTTTCTGTTATGCCTGGACGATGACGAAATTATAGAGGAAACCTTGTTTAGCCACCTGT
Organism: Porticoccaceae bacterium; assembly: GCA_040235495.1. Classification (GTDB taxonomy): domain Bacteria; phylum Pseudomonadota; class Gammaproteobacteria; order Pseudomonadales; family Porticoccaceae; genus HB2-32-21. The sequence continues at coordinate 8,950 of JBECKV010000035.1, read as the reverse complement.
TCAAGTCACGCTGTCCGGTTACCAACCAGCCGGACTGGGCTAGCGTTTCGATACATTACCGGGGCCGGCCCATGGTGCATGCCGGAGTGCTGGCTTATCTGGTTTCATATCGCCACCACAAGGCCTTTCACGAACAATGCCTCGAACAGATTTTTGTCGACATTCAGCGACGGTGCCAGCCCCAGGCACTTACGGTAATCGCGCGTTTTACTCGACGAGGAGGGATAGAGATCAACCCCTGGCGCTCGACCGAAAATGCGGCCCCCAAGCTTATGCGCCAGGGTAGACAATAAATTTTTGTCGCACGCAGTTCGATGGGCAGTGGCTTAGAACACTGGATTCACGGGGCGCTCGTAGACAACGACTTCCGCCTGCGCCAGCAGGTGAAGTGCTTTAAAGGTAATTAGCTTCTCATCGCCCGTGCTGGCGCCGACCAGACAGACATGGCCGCCGCTGTCATGGAAATCCGTTCTGGTCTGAGTTGAACTTTTTGTGGTTTAAATATCAGGGTATTTTCCGCCAGACAAAAATATCCTTGAGATGGGCAATGACGTCCCGCGGACCTGTATTCCTGACCGTCTCCAGTAACTCGTCGAATTTAAACCGGCCATGACGCTCTCGCACCACGCCGACCTGCTCGAGGTCGGCCAAACCGGTTTCCCGTGCGTGAGCAATAAAGTCCTGGTTTTTCCAGAAAAATGCGCCGGGCATTGTGGTGGGGATGACCAGAACAAAGAACATAGACCGGCTGATCAATGCCGCCGCGACGACAAGGCCAGAGAGTAATAGCCATGTAGCGATCCAACCAGCCGCGCTCATAACGCCAACAATGTTCAGGAAAAAGCCTAGCGCGCTGAATAGTAGAACGCTGACCAGAAGCGCGTTTCTTACCAACCAGGGATAACCGTAACGTGTGGTTTGCAAATACCATGAAGACGCGCCTTCGTTGCGGGCGTTTTTCATATCCCGGTGATGAGCGATATGGCCCAGGGTTTCAAGACTCAGTCCAGTAACTATGAATGCCAGCAGGATGCTTGCCAGGCTTGTAGCATCCTCGCCCCGCAGCAACGCCATGGGCAGGCTTATGAGGCCGACGAGTAGCGCCCCGAGGCTTATCGCATTTCCGGCAAATGCGGTGGCGGTCTGCCAGTGGTCCCAGAAGGGTCGCGCCGGGATACGATAAATACGGTACATGTAATACAGACCAACGGCACCACTGACCAGCGCCAGGGAAGCGCCTGACAGCCGCAGGGCAGGTGCCAGCCCACCATCGAACAGCGAGAAAAAACAATAGGCGAGCAGGAAAACAAAAAAGCCTGAAATACCCGCGATTTCCCGGCTTACGGGTGACCAGCGTAAATTATTGAAGCCACGATAAAAGCGATGTGGTTTGCCCAGATGCATATTGAGTTTATAGAGTCCAAAACTCAGGAGCGCGATCAGCGCCGGGAGCAGAACCACTTTGGTCGCGGCGCTATTGATCAGAGCGAGACTCGATCGCGGTAATACCATGGCGCCATAGAGCAAGGCAAATGCCCCGAGAACGGCCTGGGTGCTGAGTGTAAACAGTACATGGGCGCTTTCGTGGGAGGTGAGCAGCTTGCGCCAGTTCCAGGCTTTTTTGTCGCCATGCTTGCGATCGACTTCGGGACGGAATTGCCCATTGCCTTCGGCCTTGTGATATTTCACCGGCATGCCATCGGGGCGTGACATCTCCAGCTGGGTACCGCGCGTCTGCTGAAACCGAATATTGGGACGACTGATGTCCGGCGAAGGAAATCCGGGTATTTGTGTTTTCGCTTCAATGCGGTTTTGGGGAATATTCTCCACCACGCCGAAGTCGAGCGCGTTGCCGAGACAGGCGGAAACGCAGGCCGGCTTTAATCCCACTTCCAGGCGGTCGACGCACATGTTGCACTTGGTTACCTGGCCTTTGATCGGATCCAGCTGTGGCGCGTTATACGGACAGACCCAGGTGCAGTAGCCGCAGCCAAAACAAATATCCGGGTCCTGCAACACGGCGCCGTATTCCGCGAATTTGGTGTAGGCGCGTGTCGGGCAGCCTTTCATGCACACCGGATCCTCGCAGTGGTTGCAGGCCATGGAGATATTGATGCGCTGGTAGTCCGGGTAGGTGCCGCCCTCGACATAACCGACGGAACGAAAGGCGATATGGGCCGGATTGTCATTTTTTTCGCTACAGGCGGTTTCGCAGGCATGGCAACCAATACAGTTATCGGCGTTGAAGTAAAAACCGTGCTGTTTATAGCGGTTGGGATTGTTGCCCACCGCCGGGTTGGCGTTGATATGCAGCGTGCGGCCTGGCGTCGTCCCGGCATAGCGACTCAGATCGATCGGTGTGCCGTGACAGCTGGTAGCCTCCATCCCGTCTCGGTCATCAACCGGGTCCCATAAAAACGCATGGGCCGGTTCATCATCCCTAAGCTCAAAAATAGGAATTGTCCGATCCTGATCGACCTGATGGCCTTTTTCTAGAGATTCTGCCCGGTTCATTACCACTCTTGCCTGGATGCAGGGTGCGTCAATAGCTGCGTAGTTCACGCAAAGTGCGTGCCGCGGCCACCTGGTCGGCGATCAATTCAATGCGGACGGCCGATTGTTTGAACGCCGGTTGCCGTGAATGAGGGTCGAGCAGACCGAGGGTCAAGCGGTTCACGCAATCAAAAAAGTGAAAGGGAATAAAGACCATATCCCGTGGCACCCGCTGGGTGAGCATGGCCATGACGATGGCGTCACCGCGCCGTGACAGGCAACGCACATAGTGCTGGTGGCGGATACCCAGTTCAGCGGCGGCGTCGGGATTGATCTCCATAAAGGGAATGGGGCTGAATTTATTGTTGTTCCCTACCTTGCCAGTGCGGGTCCGGGTATGAAAATGCTCCACCAGCCGGCCGCTGTTGAGCCAGAACGGGTACTGCTCGTCGGGTCTCTCGTTGTTGTCCACGAAGGGCAGGGGAATCAGTTTGGCGCGACCACCTTGGTGGTGGAAGCTTTGTGACTCGCTATAAAGGCGCACACCACCGGATGGCGGCTTGAGTCCGCTCGCCCTTTGTGCCTCGGTAAAGGGCCACTGTATACCTCGACTGCTCTCGATCAATTCGTGATCCATGCCGGAAATATCCATGGCTCGACCTCTGGAAAGGGCGCGCATCTCGGCAAATACGCCAGCGGCATTTTCCGGGAACGTGACTCTATTTGCGCTATTGAAGCGCTGCGCCAGGGCGTTGAAAATATCGAGATCGGTCTTGCTTTCCCCCTTGGGTTTAATTACCTGGCGAACCATGTTGACGCGCCGCTCGGTATTGGTGAAGGTGCCTTCCTTTTCGGCCCACACCGCCGCGGGCAGATAGAGGTGTGCGTACCGGGTACTCTCCATATCGACGTAGGCATCCTGAACCACCAGAAATTCGAGTTTTTCCAGAGTTTTTCGGATACGCGCGGTGTTGGGCATGGAGGTGATGGGGTTGGTGGCCACCAGCCAGAGGCCTTTGATCTGCCCGGTTTCGATGGCGGGAAAGATATCCGTTTGAAATAGCCCTCGTTTATCCGGGAAAAATGCCGGGTCAACATTCCAGAATTTGCCGATTTCGGCGCGGTGTTCGGGGTTTTCCAGTTGCCGGTAGCCAGGCAAGCCCGAGCAGGACGACCATTCCCGCGTTCCCATGGCATTACATTGCCCGGTAATGGACAGTGCGGTGCCGCCGGGCTTGCCGATATTGCCGGTGATCAGACTCAGATTGTTGATCCCGACGACACCGTCGGAGCCGTGGGTGCTCTGATTAATGCCCATGGTCCAGATATGCATGGCCGCTGGCGCGTTGGCGTAAAGTCGCGCGACGTGGCGAATGGTGTCCTCGTCGATGCCGCAGATTTTCGAAGCCGTGGTGGGATCCCATTTCGCCACCTCGGTTTTTAGTTCATCGACGCCGGTGGTGTTGGTGTCGATATAGGCCTCATCCGCGAGACCTTCGGCGAATATCACGTGCATCAGTGCATTTTGCAGCACCACGTCGGTGCCCGGTTTTACCGGCAGGTGAATGTCGGCAAATTGTGCCAGCATGGTGACACGCGGATCGACGACGACCAGCGGGAACCTGCGCTTTTCCATGGCCTCCTTGAGACGCCAGTAGATGATCGGGTGTTGCTCGGGCAGGTTCGATCCCCAGGCGATCAGGCAGTCGGTTTGCTCAAAATCCTCATAGCAGCCGGGTGGCCCGTCCGAGCCGAACGAACGCTTGTACCCTGATACCGCCGAGGCCATGCACAGCGTGGTGTTACCATCGTAATTGTTGGTGCCGATCAGGCCTCGGACCAGCTTGCCGAGAGTGTAAAACTCCTCGGTGAGAATCTGCCCCGTGGAGACCACGGCAAAGGCGTCTCGCCCATGAGCAGCCTGGATGCGCCTGATTTCCGAGGCCATATGGTCGAGGGCGCCATCCCAGTCAGTGGGCGTGAAGTCCTGGTGGATGTATTGACGCTGCAAGGGCGTGTCGCCACGACCTTTGCTGTTAAAAAGCTCGTGTCCATACATGCCTTTGAGGCAAAGTTTGCCCCGGTTGACGTCGGCGCCGCCGACTCCGCGAGAGCCGACGACTTCGCCTTCAGCGTTTTTACCGACCTCTATGGCGCAACCGGTGGAGCAGTAGCCGCAGGTGGCATAGGTCCAACTGGTGATTTTTTTATCCGCGATGATTACGGGGTTTTTTCTATTGCGACCAAAAATCACGTCAGGACGTCTCCAGAAGCAGCTGAGCTTCGCTGACCAAAACGACTTCGCCGCCAACACGTATTTTTACCGGCTTGTTGGGGTGGTAATCCGCTTCGATATTCAAAACACTGCGCCGGGTAGCGGACGTGCCACGGTCGATGGTGAAGGTATGGGTGCCTTCCCTAACGTGTTCGTGTTCACCGAGATAAGCCGCGAAGCATGGCATCACCGAGCCGATCGGCGGATCCTCGTTTGCACCGATATCGGGTCCCAGCAAGCGCGCATGAAAATCGGTTTCGCGATGCTCGGTGCGCGCACTGAAAATAAAGATTTCCTGGGCCGCCAGCGCCGGGGCGCTGGACTGGCTCCAGGCCTCGATGCTAAAGCGCGCGCGACGCACGGCGTGCTGGGAAATCAGCGGAACGATGAGGTAGGGCCGGTCAACCGACACCAGGCGCGGATGGAAGCGGTGTTTTTCGACTTCCCTATCCTCGATGCCCAGAAAATGGGCCAGTTCGGCGGTCGTCGGCGTGTAGCGATCAATGGTGGCCTGTGCTGACAGCTCAAACTGGACGAATAACGGCCGGGCTTCCCGTTGACGAATATTGACGGCAACCGAGGTCGAGTTTTGCTGAAATTGGATAGTCCTGTCCCTGGCCGAGTTAATCTGGCCGCAGCGGACCAGAACCTTGGCCGTGGCCAGCATAGGATGTCCGGCAAAAGCGACTTCACCCTTGGGGGAGAATACTTTCAGACGAAAGCAGTTTGGGGTTTCCGCCGGACTCACAAACACCGTTTCCGAGAGGTTAAGCTCCCTGGCGATACGTGCCATTAAACACTCATCGAAGTCGACCGCTTCCGGAAAAACCGCAATCTGCGCGCCTTGAAATACCTCGTTGGTAAAAACGTCAGCCGTGTAGTAGCGATAGGACATATTCACTTTCCCGTATCTTTATCTCAAGCGGCGATGTTATTTCGCGACCGCCACCGCGGGCGTGGTGCGGACGTAAACATCATCTCCCTGTACGCTTACCGGGTAGGTGGCGATAAAGACTTCCGGGGCTTCAAGGCACTGCCCGTTCTCAAGGTAAAAATGCTCCTTCATAATCGGGGAAGCGACGGCGAGCTTTTCTCCGACGCCGCACAAAATACCCCGCGCCAGGACGTTGGCATCACTAAAAGGGTCGCGGTTGCAAAGCGCATAAACCTTGTCCGAGTCGGCGACGCGAAATAAAGCGACCTGGGTTTCCTCGGCGCTGTTTTCCCGAATCAGGGCCGCCACGCCAGCATCAAAGGGCAGATCCTGTAAGCGGCAGACACGTTCCCAGCCTTCATCGAGGGAGCGCTCGTTCGTTGAATTCAGCGCGCTGCTCACGCCTTCACCTCGTGATACAGAAGTTCTTTCTTTTCCGCGCGCGTGGCGGGGCGCAACTGCTGTCGTTCCTCGACGAAAATGATATTGCTGTCCGCTTTGTCGCTGTTGATAAAGGGTTTAAACATTTTCAGTTTTTGCTCGTCCTCGATCGTGGTCTTCCATTCACATTGGTAAGTGCCGATCACCTGAGCCATTTCCGCTTCAAGCTGCTCGCAGATGCCGAGGGAATCGTCGATGATCACCTCGCGCAGGTAATCGAGACCGCCTTCCATATTATTCATCCAGGTCGAAGTACGTTGCAGGCGGTCGGCGGTGCGCACATAAAACATCAGGAAGCGATCGATGTATCTGATCAGGGTTTCCTTATCGAGATCAGTGGCGAATAAATCGGCGTGGCGGGGCTTCATGCCTCCGTTACCACAGACATACAGATTCCAGCCATTTTCCGTGGCGATGACGCCGAAATCCTTGCTCTGGGCTTCGGCACACTCGCGCGTGCAGCCGGATACCGCCGACTTGATTTTGTGGGGCGAACGCAGGCCCTTGTAGCGGTTTTCAATTTCCAGAGCCAGGGCGACACTGTCCTGCTGGCCGTAGCGGCACCAGGTGCTGCCGACACAGCTTTTTACCGTACGCAAAGCCTTGCCGTAGGCATGACCGGTTTCGAAACCGGCGTCGATCAGTTCCTTCCAGATTGCCGGCAACTGTTCCAGGCGAGCGCCAAACAAATCGATACGCTGGCCACCGGTGATCTTGGTATACAAGCGGTATTTTTTCGCGACCTCGCCCAGGACAATTAATTTCTCTGGCGTAATTTCACCGCCGGCGACACGGGGCACGATGGAGTAGGTGCCGTTTTTCTGCATATTGCCCAGGTAACGGTCGTTAGTGTCCTGAAGGCCCGCATGTCTGGATTCCAGAATGTAGTCGTTCCAGCAGGACGCGAGTATCGAGGCCACCGTGGGTTTGCAAATATCACAGCCGCGGCCCTTGCCGTGTTTGCTCAGTAGCTCCGGGAAGCTTTTGATTTCTTCTATCCGAACGAGGTGATACAGCTCCTGGCGAGTGTACGGGAAGTGTTCGCAGAGGTCGGTATTGACCTCAAGACCCATTTTTTCCAACTCGGCATTGAGAATCTGGCCGACCAGGACACTGCAACCGCCACAACTGGCGCCGGCCTTGGTACAGGCTTTCAACGCGCCCAGTTGCGTGGCGCCATCGGCAATGGCCTGACACAGGGCACCCTTGCTGACATCGTTGCAGGAACAGATCTGGGCGCCATCCGGCAGGGCCTCGACGCCGAGACCCGTAACGCCACTGCCATCGCGCTGGGGTAAAATCAGGGCATCGGGATATTTCGGCAGCGGGATATCATTGAGCATAAGCTGCAACAGGTTGCCGTAGTCCCTGGCGTCGCCCACGAGCACGGCGCCGAGCAGGCGATTGTTGTCTTCGTTGACCACAATCTTCTTGTAGATTTCCTCGGTACCATCGATATAGGTATAGATCTTTGATGCTGGCGTATTGCCGTGCGCGTCGCCGATACTGGCGACATCGACGCCCATCAATTTGAGCTTGGTGCTCATATCCGCGCCGGCAAACTGATTGGCGCTACCGCCGGCGATGTGCTCGGCACAGATCTGCGCCATTTTGTAACCCGGGGCGACCAGACCAAAAATACGTCCGCACCAAAGTGCGCACTCGCCGATGGCGTAGATGTCGGGGTCCGAGGTTTGACAGAAATCATTGATTACGATGCCACCGCGCTCGCCGATCTCGAGGCCGGCATCGCGGGCCAGGCTGTCCTGGGGGCGGATGCCCGCTGAAAATAGCAGGATGTCCGTCTCAATGACGTCGCCATCGGCAAATGTCATTTTGTGAAAGCATTTCTCGCCATCTTCAATAGTTCGGGTGTTCTTGCCGGTGTGTACCCGAACGCCCAGATCTTCAATTTTCCTGCGCAACAAGGCGCCGCCGCCATCGTCGATCTGCACGGCCATCAGGCGTGGTGCAAATTCCACCACATGGGTGGCCAGACCCAGGTCTTTTAGGGCCTTTGCGGCTTCCAGGCCAAGCAGCCCGCCGCCGATGACCACGCCCACGGAGGCGTTGGCGCTGGCCGCGCGGATGGTTTCGAGGTCTTCGATGGTGCGATAGACAAAGCAGTTATTCCGGTCGTGACCTGGTATTGGCGGCACAAATGGAAAGGAACCGGTGGCGAGCACCAATTTGTCGTATTTCAGGGTGTCGCCTCGTGCCGAAGTAACGGTTTTTGCACGGGTATCGATCGCTACTGCCTTGTCACCGAGTCGAACCTCAAAGGCGTTGTTCTGGAAAAACCCTGGTTCGACGAGCGACAGATCCTCGGCCGAACTGCCATTGAAGAATTCCGTCAGGTGAACCCGGTCGTAGGCAGGACGCGGTTCTTCGCAAAAGACCGTGACCTTCCAGCCTTTGGCTTCGGACGTGGCGGCGAAGGCCTCGAGGAATTTGTGTCCTACCATGCCGTTGCCAATCACTAAGAGGTTTTGTCGGGTGCTCAAAATGCGATTTCCTTGAGTGGCCCAATGGTTTCACCAGACCGGACTCGTTGATCTGAAACAATAATCACGGTGCCTTATCGGACCGCTTGCCAATCACTGGACGCATAAAATGTGCCAGTCCCAATCACCGGGTCGGATACACCGTCAACTGAATCAATTCGGCGTATAAACCCGAAATTCGCCCTATCAGCGGCAATTGCACCGCTTTTGGTCATCGACCTTAGGGGTGCTTGCGCAAAATCGGGTCGGCCGATGGCTGTTTATGGTGCGGACGTGCTCGAGCCTGGGGCATGCGGGCTGTCA
>JBECKV010000205.1:0-2957 GCA_040235495.1 Porticoccaceae bacterium | reverse complement strand
TGAATTTGGCGACCGGCTCGAGCTCGGTGTTTTGTCCGAGAAAATCGAGCGCTTCATGCCGCCAGCCCAGTTCCAGTTGTCTGGGCAGGCGGTAGATGACGACATTGAGGAAGCTGCCGACCAGCAGCCCAAATACCAGGGCGAGTAAGGGAAAAACCGAGCTAAGCTCCGACTCACCCGCCATGTTTAAATAACGTTGCCCAACTGGAAGATGGGCAGGTACATGGCGATCAGCAGCCCGCCGACCAGAACACCCAGCACCGACATAATGAATGGTTCAAGCAGGGCAGTCAGGTTATCCACCGCGTTGTCGACGGCTTCTTCATAGTGGTCGGCGGCTTTTTCCATCATTTCATCCAGGGAGCCGGATTCCTCACCGATGGAAGTCAATTGCAATAACATCACGGGGAAAATGCCCGTGTTTTTCATGGCGGTATGCATGGTCAGACCGGTGGTGACATCATCGCGGACCTGGAGAATGGCGTTGCGATAAACCGCGTTGCCAGAAGCCCCGGCGACGGATTCAAGCGCATCGACCAGCGGCACGCCAGCGGAAAACGTGGTTGCCAGGGTTCGCGCATACCGGGCGACGGCGGAGTTGTGAATGATCGGTCCGATCGCCGGTATTTTTAACAGGAAGGCATCGAAACCGTCGGCGAATTTTTCCGAGCGCAAGCGGGCTTCCTTGAACGCGTAGAAGGCGCCAATAAGCACCACAAAGACCAGAAACCACCACTTTTGCGCGAACTCGGATAGGTCGAGCACGAGCTGAGTAAAGGCTGGCAGCTCGGCGCCAAATCCCGTGAAGGTGGAGGCGAAAACAGGCACCACCTTGATCAGCAGAACAGCGGTAACGACAATGGCAACGACGATCACCGCGGCCGGATAAGTCAGGGCTTTCTTGATTTTGGCTTTCAGCTTTTCGGTCTTTTCCTTATAAGTGGCGACACGATCGAGAAGCTCATCCAGGGCGCCGGCGTTTTCACCGGCTTCCACCAGGGCGCAATACAGGTCATCAAACAGTTTTGGATGTTGCTTGAGGGCGGAAGCAAAGGAGTTACCCGCAGAGACCTCTTCGTGAATCTGGCGGACCAGCTTTTTCATTTTCTCGTTTTCGAGGCCCTCCTCAACGATCTCAAAGCTTTGCACGAGAGGCACGCCAGCTTTCATCATGGTCGCCAGCTGGCGAGTAAAAATGGCGATATCCGCCGGCTTGATCGGTTTGTCACGCTTGAACAGCGGCTTGGGCTTTTTGCGCACGGACTGGGTGATGACGCCCTGCCTGCGTAGCTGGGCTTTGACAAGTGCGGGATTGTCGCCCGTGATTTCGCCTTTGACAGCTTTGCCGTCCCGGCTTTTGCCCTTGAACAGGTAGACCTGCGGTTGCGCGGTTGCCATGATTTATTCCCTCGTCACGCGGTTGGCTTCTTCCAGGCTGATTATACCTTCAGCGGCTTTCTTCAATGCGGACTGGCGCAAGGTTCTAAAACCTTCCTTGCGACCGAGTTCCGCTATTTGCAGAGAATTGCCGCCCTCCATGATCAGTTTCGACACGGCTGGAGTCACCTTGAGCACTTCATACAGCCCGACTCGACCCTTGTAGCCATTAACACACTTTGCACAGCCTTTGGGTTGATAAATTTTGATCTCCGCAAGGGGAAGACCGAGCATTTCAAAACCTTCCTCGATGAGAATGTTTTCAGGAATACCACTATGGAGTTGCTTACATTCGGTGCAGAGGCGTCGGGCCAGGCGCTGGGCGATGATCAGGCTGACCGAAGTGGCGACGTTGAAGGCCGGCACTCCCATGTTCAGCAAACGCGTCAGCGTTTCGGGCGCGCTGTTGGTGTGCAGGGTGGAAAGCACCATATGGCCGGTCTGGGCCGCCTTGATGGCGATCTCCGCGGTTTCCAGGTCCCGGATCTCACCGACCATGACCACGTCCGGGTCCTGGCGCAGAAAAGCGCGCAGCGCCTCCGCGAAAGTAAGCCCCACCCGCGGATTCATCTGCACCTGGTTGATGCCTTCCAGGTTGATCTCGATCGGATCCTCGGCGGTCGAAATGTTGCGCTCGGTGGTGTTAAGGATGTTGAGGCCGGTGTAGAGCGACACGGTTTTACCGGAGCCGGTGGGCCCGGTCACAAGAATCATGCCCTGGTGTTTGTGCAGGGTGTCGACGTAGGCTTTTTTCTGATCTTCTTCGTAGCCGAGCGCCTCGATGCCCATTTGCGCGCTGGTGGGGTCCAGTATCCGCAACACGATTTTCTCGCCGTACTGGGTGGGCAGGGTATTGACACGGAAATCAATGGCGCGTTTCTGGTTGAGCTTTAATTTGACACGGCCATCCTGGGGCACACGCCGTTCCGAAATATCCATGCGCGACATCACCTTGAGCCGCGCGGCGAGGCGATTGGCCATGTTGGCGGGCGGCCTGACGACTTCCTCCAGTATCCCGTCGGTGCGATAACGGATGCGATAACTGTTTTCGTAGGGTTCAAAATGAATATCGGACGATCCCTTGCGAATGGCGTCCAACAGTATTTTATTGACAAACCGAACCAGTGGCGCGTCATCTTCTTCCGCGGAAATTGCGCCATGGTTACTGTGCTCGTCCTCATCCGATACCGCGATGCCATCAAGCTGCACATCCTCCAGGCCGCTCAGCGCTGAGCTGATGCCTGCGTCCCCGCGCTCCATAAACACATCGATGGCGGCCTTGAGCTTGTCGTATTCAGCAACAATGGGCTCTACCGTGGTGCCGACGTTAAAACGTATTTCATTGATGACGTGGTGATTAGTGGGGTCGCAAACGGCAATCAGGAGCCGGTTATTCCGCAAGGACAGCGGCAATGCCATATGCCTGGCGACCAGCTTGGGGTCGACCACCGTGGTGGGGCAGGTCTCGAGGTTGAAATAGTCCAGGTCGATCAGTGGCACCCCGAATTCGTGGGCGGTGA
>JBECKV010000197.1:0-8533 GCA_040235495.1 Porticoccaceae bacterium | reverse complement strand
GTTATTATTAAGATCAAATATAATCATTAGTTATCTGGAAAAAAATCCCCATAATTGCCACTGATCCAATAGGATCTGAAATACCGACAGCTAATATCACTCGCAGGAGGTACACCATGAAAGCTCGTCTGCAATCTGCCTTCACGACTGTTTCGCTCGCCTTGCTGACTGCGCTTGCGTTCGGCTATGTCGAGTACACCCTGTTCACGATGACGATGTAATTAACAGACGTTCTGGTCACTTCACGGTAATCCAGGTTACGGCAAGAACACCAAACTCCACGATCTTAAAGAGGTGAAATCAGTACTATGCTGCGTAAATTTTCGCGCAATAACGGCTACCCTTGGGTAATTGCGGGCTTGCTGACGCTATCCGCGGCCTCAGTCATTGCCATCGAAACGCTGAAAATCGGCACGCCGTTTCTGACGGTTCCCGCGTTGTTCTGATTATTATATCCAGGATCCGACCACCGCCATTTTGATGGCCGGGAGTCGGATCCCGTGGCCTGACCATCTTGTTAGCACCGGTTCAATCCGTCACGCTTTAACCCGTCACGCTTTAACCCGCCCCGCTTGATCCCCTCATCGGTAGTACTGGAGACCTAACCCGGCAAGCGCAGCACTGCCTTGGCCAAAATATTACGTTGCACTTCGTTACTACCGCCATAAATAGTAGAAGGCCGCGAACCGATGACTTCGCCAGCCGGGCGAACCAGGCCATCATCGGTGGCAATACCATCCTGAATACCGCCGTTTTCCCCGGCCGCTTCCATCATCAATTCGGTGACGCGCTGCTGAGTCTCGGTATTCCAGATTTTCAACATCGACACTTCGGGACCTATGGTACCACCACGCTTTAATACCTCGACAAAACGCTTATAGGCAGCGAATAAATCCTCGATATCCAGTTGCAGCCGCGTGTAGCGCTCGACAAAGATGGGGTCATCAAACAGACCAACGGTTTTGGCCAGGGACTTGAGTCTGGCCATGGCCAGAATGGCAAACTTTGGGCTGCCGATGAATATCCGCTCGTGACCGAGCAGGGCTTTGGCGATGGTCCAGCCATTGTTTTCACCGCCCACCACATTGGCGACCGGGATCCGGACATCGTCAAAAAATACTTCGGCAAACTCATCGTGCATGCCCAGATTGATGATCGGCCGCACCGTGATGCCCGGCGTATCCAGCGGCGCCAGCAAAAAGGTAATGCCCTCCTGCTTTTTGCCTTCCTTGTTGGTACGCACCAGCATAAAGATCATATTGGCGTCCATGGCCAGGGTGGTCCAGATCTTGTGGCCGTTGACCACGTAGTCGTCGCCGTCGCGCACCGCCGAAGTCTGCAGGGAGGCCAGATCCGAACCAGAGCCCGGTTCGGAATAACCCTGGCACCAGATGTATTCGCCGGACAAAATGCGCGGCAGGTAGTGGTCTTTCTGCGCCTGCGAGCCGTGCTGAATCAGCAGCGGCCCGACCATGGTGATACCCATGTCCGGGGTTCTGCCAACGCCGTAGGATTCGCAGACATCCATAAAAATCAACAACTTGTTGGCGTCCAGACCCATACCGCCGTATTCAGCCGGCCAGGCCGGCGTCAGCCATCCCTGTTTCGATAAGCTCAGGTACCAGTCGCCGATCTCGTCCCAGTGCATTCGATAGGGCTTGAAGCGCAATTCCTGGGGATAGTTTTCCACTATCCACTCATGCACCATGGCGCGGAAGGCGTCATCGTCCATGGCGTTGTAATCAACTTTGGTTGGTTCAGTCATTTCCGGCTCCCCTTACAGAGTCAATTCGGCATAGCGCGCGCGGTGGGTCGTGGCGTTGCCCAGCCAGGATGCCAGGTACATCGCTTTTTTCAGATACAGGCCGATATTGGCTTCATCGGTGTAACCGATGCCCCCGTGTAATTGAATTGCGGCCCTGGTAATCGTCAGGGCGGCGTCGGCGCAACGGGCCTTGACCTGACTGGCAGCGACGGCGCGCTCGCGGAGCTTTGGCTGACGGTCAAAAAGCGCCGCTGTCTGCAAGACGACGGAGCGTGAGATTTCCGACTGGATAAACAAATCCACGGTTTTGTGCTGCAAGGCCTGAAAACTACCAATGGGTTTATCAAACTGTACGCGCTGCTTGAGATAATCCACGGTCAGTTCCAGGGCCCGGGTCATGACCCCCAACAACTCGGCGCTAACGGCCAGACATCCCTCATCGAGAGCCTGCGCCAGAATGGCCTCGGCCTTATCGGCACCGGCCAGGCGTGGGCCGACGGCGACGTCCTTAAACGTCAGGGTGGCGTAGAAGCCACCATCGATGCGCTGCTGATAATCGATACCCAGGCCGGGGGCTTCCCGGTCAACCAGATACAATTCGGTACCTTCGGCGCCAGCGGCGGAGACTATGAATTCATCCGCTCCACCGGCATCGGGCACGAACAGTTTTACCCCGTTGAGCTTGCCGTCACTGACGCGAACCGCTTGCGCGATCACCGCCAAACTGCCTCGATCCTCCTGCCAGGCGAGCGCCGGCTGCCACTCACCGGCCACCAGGGCCGGCAGTTTTTCCTGTTTCACCACGGTGTTGTCCGATGCAATCAAAGCACGGGCGGCCACTACCGCGGTGGCGACGAAGGGCGCGGGCACCAGACCCTTACCCAGCTGAATCAGCAACGTGTGCAGCTCGCGAAAACCCAGACCGATACCGCCATGGGCTTCGGGAACCAGGAAACCGGTCCAGCCCAGGTCGGCCATTTGCCGCCAGACCCGAGCGTCGAAACCAGGTTGCACAAAGCGGCACGCGCGGGCTCTCTTCAAGTCCTCGTCCTCGGCTATGAAAGCCACCGCACTGTCCTGGATAAGCACCTGCTCTTCGGTCAGCGCATCGATGCGCGCTTGCAAACTGATATCTTCCACTCTGGTTCCTCACGTTGGCGAGAGATTGTCGGGATTTTGGCTTCTGGACGGGGCCGGAAGGCCCCTGCGCGGCGGAGAGCCCACCTTCGGGACGCGGCACCTCAGGTCTTGTGCTTTGGTTTCACATACAGAACCAGGCTGTGACCAATCAGCTCATAGCCTTTGTCAGCGGCGATGCGACGTTGAAGCGCTTCGATTTCCTCGCTGCGAAACTCAAACACCTCAGCGGAATCAACACACACCATATGGTCATGGTGTTCGCCCTGATTCAGTTCATAGAGGGCGGGACCGTTATCAAAGCTGTGCCGACACACCAGTCCCGCTGTTTCGAATTGCGTCAGCACCCGATATACCGTGGCGATACCCACTTCTTCGCCCTGTTCGTGCAGGTGGCGGTAGATATCGTCCGCGCTCAGATGATTCTCGGACTCCTGTTCAAGAATCTGCAAAATCTTGATTCGGGGGTGAGTGGCTTTGAGGCCAGCTTTCTTTAACTCGCTTTTGTCGAGGGACACCCGCCTGCGCCTCTTCTCACTGAATTGTCGAATGGGGTATTATCCCTGTTCGTATAGCAGACTGGAACCCCGAATGCCAAGCCGTTCGATCGTTCTCCTCTTGACCGCAACGCTGGCAGGACTCCCGGGTTGTTCCTATCTGAAATACCCGGACGTGCACAAGATGACCATTCGCCAGGGCAACCTGCTGAATCAGGACATGATCGACCAGTTGCGCCCTGGACTGAATCGCTCCCAGGTGAGGTACATTCTGGGTACGCCACTGATAGCCGACACCTTCGATCAGTCGCGCTGGGACTATTACTACAGCATCAAACGCCCCGGCAAGGAGGAGTTGCGGGAACGCGTGAGTATCTATTTCACTGACGACAAGCTGAGTCATTTTTCTGGCGACTACCTGCCCAGCAGCATCGCCGCCAGCCTCAAGGCCGATCAGAAAGGAGCCCCGACGGACGCCAACCAGGAGGATGTTCTGCCGGCTGCGGAACTGGAGACCTTCAGCATCGAGCCCCCGGAGCTGGAAGTCATAGACTAACGCAAGCGCTGAATAACGCAGCCAGCTCTAAATACCCTCTCGGGAAAACACCGCTCGGTAAATATCTACTCGGCAAAAAGCCACTCGGCAGAAAGCCACTCGACCGCCCCGGCGCCAGTCACGCCATCCCGGCGGACCCCATCCCCGGCGGCCATTGCGCCTACTTGTTCTCTATTTCCCTACTTCTCTACTTGCCGACTCCCCTACTTCGCGGTCTGGCCAGCAGGCGAGTCCGCTTCGGCGCGGCGCTGCCTGGCCTCGGCGGCGCGCTTTTTACGTACTTCCCTGGGATCGGCGATAAGAGGCCGGTATATTTCGACTCGATCCCTGCTCTGTAACTGATATTCGTCCGGGCCGGGCAGGCCCTTGGCGCCGAGCACCTGACTAAAGATACCCATGGTCGCCTGGTCCACCTTGATTTCCGGAAAAATCTCCACAATCCCGGACATCCGCACCGCCTCTCGCGCGGTGGTGCCTACCGGCACCTCGAGGGCGATGATTTTTTGTTCATCAGGCAAGGCGTAGGCCACCTCGACAGGAATAACATGCGCTCCAGCAATTTCAGCATCGTTCATTGACAGCACCGCCACGACGTTTGGTCTCAAAAATAGTGTCTACCAGACCAGGGCCCGTAGACACGACAGTCATTCATTCGGTAATCCATCCGGTGATCCATCCGGTGATCTACTACTCGGTAATCTACTGATTGTCGCATGCCGCCGCCTTCCGTCCCGCGTCATCGGCAGCTTCCTTCGGGCGCGCCGGCGAATTTGTTGTTGCCCGCGGAGGCTGGCGTTTATCCGCGGCCACCCTATCCGCGCGCGCGACCGTTGCAGCCACCAGATTATTGGCCACCTGGGTAAATAATTTGTTAGCCGCCAATCGGGCCAGTCCCGATTTGAACTGAAACTCCAGTATCAGGCTCACCTTGCAGGCCGAATCGGTCAGGGCTTTAAACCGCCACTCGCCGTGCAGGCGGGTAAAAGGCCCTTCTTCCAGTTCCATGATAATGGCAGTCGGCCGCACCAGACGATTGCGAGTGGCGAAACTCTGATGTATGCCACCCCGGGCGAGATCGAGGCGCGCCACCACTTCATCGTCGGCGCGCGACAGCACCCGGGCGGCACGGCAGCCATCCATGAATTCGGGGTAGGCCTCGATGTCGTTAACCAGGTCGAATAACAGCGACGCCGGGTGCAGGACCATGGCGCTGCGCTCGATACGTGTGGTTTTCATGGACCCGCCACCTCCACCTGGCGCAGGGCTGTCTTATCAGGCGAAGGTATCATACAAACCCATCACCAGTACCAGGGCGATGGCTGGTGGACACAGGTAGCGCAGAATACCAAACCACAACGGCCATATCCGTGAACCCTCGCCGCTAAGGGCCTGCCGGGACACCGCCGGCGCCAGCACCCAACCGACAAATATCGCGATAAACAAACCCGTCAGCGGCAGCATCACCCGCGAAGTCAAAAAGTCGGTCACATCAAAAAACGTCATCCCCGCAACGGTGAACTCCGACCAGTCGTTAAAAGACAGCACCGTGCCAAGACCCAGCACCCAGGCGATCAACCCTAAAAACAAGTTGGCGGTAAAGCGATTAAAGCCCCTGGTCTCAATAAGCCAGGCAACCCCCGGCTCGATCAGCGAAATGGCCGAACTCCAGGCCGCGATGGTCACCAGAATAAAAAACAAAGCGCCGATCAGGATCCCGCCGGGCATCGCGCCGAAAGCCACGGGCAGGCTGATAAACAACAACTCAGGTCCGGCGGCCGGGTCGATACTCGGATGGGCGAAGACGATCGAAAATATCGCCACACCCGCCATCAGGGCGATCAGCGTATCGAAAAAGCCGATCACCAATACCGTTTTACCAATGCTGGCCTGGGCCGGCATATAGGCACCATACGCCATGATCGCGCCCATCCCCAGACTGAGCGTGAAAAACGAATGACCCAGTGCTTCCAGGACACCACGCAGGGACAGATCAGCAAAATTAAGGCTGAACATAAAGTCCAGGCCTGCGGCGAAACGGCCCTGTCGGTAGCCAAAGACGAGCAGAATAATCAGCAGCACAAACAGCAGCGGCATCAAAATCCTCACCGCCACCCCCAGGCCCCGTGTGATACCCACCGTGACCACGCCAATGGTCATGACCATGAACACCGTCTGCCAGAGGATCAGGCGCGGCACATCCACCAGCAAGCCGTTAAACAGGGCCTGCGCGGACAGCGCGTTGGCGCCCTGAAAAGTCCCCTGCAACATTTCCGGAATATAAGCCAGCGCCCAGCCGGCGATCACCGCGTAATAGGACAGAATCAGCAGGCCCGCCACCACGCCCAGCCAACCGATGCCATTCCAGACACCGTGCAGACCGGCGGCGGAAGTCAACTCGCGCATGGCATTGATCGGGCTCTTGCGGCCGCTGCGACCCAGCATCACCTCGGCCACCATCACCGGAATGCCCAACAACAAAATACACAGCAGATAAACCAGCACAAAAGCGCCACCGCCGTTTTCGCCGGTGATGTAAGGGAACTTCCAGATATTACCGAGACCCACCGCCGACCCGGTCGCCGCCAGCACGAAGGTCCAGCGACTCCCCCAGGTCGCGTGTATCTGCTTATCCGTAGCCAAGTTATCCGCGGCCAAAAAACGCTCCCTCTTCGTTGTTTCTGCTCAAATTATCGTTTACCCGATCATTGATTCGATCCCGGTCATTGTACCCCCTGCCGCCGACAGGCCGCACCAGCGGGCGCGACGGCCCGTCCTCCAGGCTTGGGCGCTGGTCGCGGCAACCGTATAATCGCGCCATGGCCAAGGCAACCAAGAAAAAACCCGGATCGAACACCATCGTCCTCAACAAGCGCGCCCGCCACGACTACGCGATAGGCGAGCGCTTTGAAGCGGGTATCGCCCTGCAGGGTTGGGAAGTCAAAAGTCTGCGCGAGGGCAAGATCCAGCTGACCGACAGCTACGTGCTGCTCAAGGACGGCGAAGCCTGGCTCATCGGCGTCAACATCCAGCCGCTGAAAACCGCCTCCACCCACTTCGTCACCGATCCCGGACGCACCCGCAAACTGCTGCTCAAGCGCCGGGAGATAGACCGACTGGCTGCCGCGGTCCAGCAGAAAGGCTATACCTGCGTGTGCACCGCCATGTACTGGAAAAACCACCTGGTCAAATGCGAAATCGGCCTGGCCAAGGGCAAGGCCGAATACGACAAACGCCAGAGCGAAAAAGAGCGCGACTGGCAGCGACAGAAGCAACGCCTGCTCAGCCACTCGGCCTAGCGTCGCCGCTCACCCGCCGTGTGCTAAAATCGCCACCCTGACGCTTTAAATCGTTACCGGCAGCCCCATATCAACAGGCAGCGACGGAACATTTGGGGAGTTTACATATTAAGGAGTTAACATAAGGCGATAACACACCTACCGTTTTTGGGGGCGCTCTGGATTCGACGCCGGTTACAAAACCTGTAGTGCATGCCGAGATGGCGATCAATCTCGTAAATCCAAAATCGCAAACTTATAGTTGCCAACGACGACAACTACGCACTCGCTGCTTAATACCCAGTAGGGTGCCGTCTGACTGGAGCCGTGCTTGTGCGTCCAGGTCCTTCGGGACATTCAGGCGTCATATCTCACAAGATCGCCGTGAAGCTCTCCCGGGGCGGATCGGTTAAAACCTGACCGGGATCGCCGTCTGTTTTCCCTGCCCGTCGGGTAGCAGGCGGTTAAAACAATTGGCGTGGACAAGCATGTAGAGCCTGGGATGGAGGGCTTGCGGACGCGGGTTCGATTCCCGCCGCCTCCACCAATTCAAAACCCGGCATCTTGCCGGGTTTTTCTTTATGGATAGGAGACAGACGTCAGAGTGATTCTCGCCCCGTGCATCAAACAAAGAGTGCCACCCTGCGTGTTCGGGGCACGGATCTCAAAAGCCGACAATTCCGACTTGAGCGTGTGTCATCGACTAGAATGCTTCACGCTGAGTCTCCGATAAAGGGACAAGCCCGGTGCCGGCGATTCGGCCTTCAACGATCCGGCAGCCGAGCTCCCCGCCCCAGCCCGTCCAGGAACGCCGACAATCCCTGGAGGTAGGTCTGCTGATCCCGGATAAATGCGTCATTGTGGGAGCCGTGCAGCGCCAGGAAGTCGCGTGGCTCCGGCGCCGCGTCGTAGATCGCCCGGCCGTGGTGGAACGGGATGATCTCGTCGTCGCGGCTGTGGACCACCAGCACCGGGCAGTGCACTTCGCGGATGTACTCTGCCGTCGCGTGGCGCAGCCGGCTCAGCCAGCGCACCGGCAGCCAGGGGTAGAGTTCCTGGCCGATATCGGGCACCGAACTGAATGAGGACTCCACGATGAGCGCCAGGGGCTCATGTCGGGCGGCCAGCCAGGCCGCCACCGAGGCGCCCAGGGATCGGCCGAAGACGACGATCGCATCGGGCCGGACTCCTCGTGCGCCGGTGAGATAGGCCCAGGCTGCTTCGGCATCCCGGTACAGGCCGGCTTCCGTGGTCCGGCCAGTGCTCTGGCCATAGCCCCGGTAGTCGATGATCAGGACGGACA
>JBECKV010000180.1:0-3555 GCA_040235495.1 Porticoccaceae bacterium | reverse complement strand
TACTTCATCAACGAAAAAGGCAGTCTGGAAACCGATTACGACCGTCTCCAGGTAGACCTGCAGTTCAAATACTAAGAAGCGCAAAAATCCCTCCTTGGGCGGTGCGGACAGGTGAGAACCTGGCTTCACCGCCTTTTTTATGAGCAACATGCCGATCATCCACCCAGATCAACAAAAGCAAAAATTCCGAGGCTTAAATATTTGCTCCACCCTTGCCAAGTGTTACCTTAAGCCTGTAGCCGCGTTCAGGAACCCACTTGCCCGTGAGGAGATCGTCATGAAAGACAACAGCATCAGCGTAGCGAAACTACTCGCCACTTTGACGGCCCTGTTTTTTTGCCTGCCGGCCATGGCTGATAAGGAAAGCGACTGGATAGAACTGCGCGAGGGCTACCGGGAAAAAATCATCGGCGCCCGCGTTGACCAGATTGACGAGATCAAAGGCAGCGAGGGCAATGCCAACACCCAGGTCACCCTTGCCATCCCCAAGGCAGCCATTGAAGATACCGACGATATTCTCGAAATCGTCGTGGTCGGCAAGGCCCCAAAAAAGGAAGACAAGCCGGTGACGCTAAACATTCACCACGAATGGGCCAACGATTACGAGAACGATTACTACGGCCTTATTCTCACCATTGGCGATTTCACCGAGCTGCCGATTCGCCTGTATTTTAAAGGCGATACCACGGCGCCCTAGCCAGGCTGACCAGGCTCGCCAGCCGGACCCCGGTGAACACTGCCGGCTTAGAACAATCTGCCCCTGGACGATAAACCGCCGTCAACGGTCATTACCGTGCCACTGATATAACCCGCCCGCCCGGAAGCCAGAAACACTGCCAGATCGGCCACCTCCTCCGGCTCCGCCGGGCGGCCAAAGGGCATATCCGCCGTTAATTGACGCCAGTTCTCCGGGCCAATACCGCGAGCTTTTGCATTCTGTTGCATCAGTGATACCAGCCGGTCGGTCGCTGTCATACCGGGGTTGATACCCACCACCCGGATGTTGTCGGCGGGACTGCCGCTACCCAACGCCCGGGTAAACGCCGCCAGGCTGGCATTACCCGCCGTGCCGGTAATGTAATTGAATTCCTCCACCTCGCCGCCGGCGATGCCGATGACATTGATAATCACCCCGCCGCCGCGCTTTTGCATGCGGGAATACATGGCCCGGCACAGATTGATATAGCCATAAACTTTGAGATCCCAGGCGCTCCGCCAGGTGGCTTCATCGACATCACTCAATGCGCCCGCCGGAATCGCGCCGGCATTGTTTATGAGAATATCGACGTCGCTACTCAACCCGGCCACATGGGCGACATTCTCGCTTTGCGCCAGGTCCAGGGGATGTGTTGCCACGCGAACCTTATGTTTGTCCCTGATTTGAGATGCGGCCGCATCCAGATCGGCCGACGAGCGCGCCACCAGGCGCAGATGACAGCCCTCTTCGGCCAGGCGCTCGGCGATGGCTTTGCCGATACCACGGGAGCCACCGGTGATAAGTGCGGTTTTATTGTTAAGTCCCAGCTCCATTTGGCTTGCCTCGGGTTATAGCACCGAAATCATATACCAAGTGCGACACCACTATTGTGTAGCGTGGCTTGAGACCAAAGTCGCATGTTAGGGCTAATGCGGCAAATTGTAGGACACATTGCCATCGCTAACCTGAATGTATTTCCTTTGCTCAAGCTCCTTTACCAGCGCTGCTAACTGCTGCTCGGTTAGATTTTCCGTAAACAGCGAGTTGATTGTGTTCGAGAGCGTTTTCACCTTGCGCGGCCTGGACTGGCCTCGACCCGCAAGATTTTTGACGATTGCCGAAACCTTCTCATCGTTGGACGTTGCACTCGACATTCGCAGGACGGGAATCTCGGCCAAATCACGCTCGCGCTGCACTTTGATTTTTCTGCTCTTGAGGTGCTTGATCAGAGGATCGAAGCCAGTATCGCGCGAAATGATATGGAAAAATGCACCTGGCTCATGCGCCGCCAGTTCACCAATGTAATAGGCAATATGGAAATCGAGCGCGTTCTTCCCTGCACCCGCAATTCTCACGTATTGCGCCGAATCGCCAAGCGCCTGCATGGCAGTGACAAGATCAATTGGCAACTTAGTTTGATTCGCGCCAACAAACACGAATACTTTGAACGGATGCTTTTTCAGGACCTCGAGATTGTCTGGCTGGACATTCTCGAAATCTATCAGGACATAGTTCGCTGCCAATAAAATCTCCCTTTCTTGTGTGCCCTAACGCCCCTAAACAAAGGCGCCGGCTATACCGGCGTCCTATTTGGTTTTTATTGTCACTTGCGTTCCGAATTTGCCTTTAAAGGGTACTTCTCAGGATTCTCAATTGTTTTCAATCCAAGGTCTATATCAAGATCTCGCCAGTAAAAATGCCCGGGTGAGACTTCCTCTACCGCGGCAACCTTCCCAATTGGTGCGTCTTTAAACCAAGGAAAATCTTCGTATGATAGAAACAACTCCTTTCCATGGCTAAGTAGCCACAGGCCGTGAGCTGAGACGTTAGTAACTTCAGTTTCTGAAGTGGGAATCCCATGCGCTGATGAGCTCATCTTTGTGATCCTCCACAATCTTGCGAATTTTGGTCAATTGTACATCAGAAAGTCTATGATTCTTAGCGAGTTCTATATTAGGCTCTAGCCAGAACTTTGCCTCTCCGTCCGGGCCTAGCACATGTACATGCCGTCGCTCCTCCTCTCGCGAGAAAAAGAAAAAGCGGTATCCGGCTTCTCTAAATACTGTTGGGCTCATCGTTAAAACTGGGTAGAACCCCAGCGTTACGCTGGCACAAAAAGCCCGCTGGACCTACTTTAATAAACCAACACGAACACGCTGCCAGTTTATCTCCATGCATCGAAGGTTTTTCAAGCCAGGGCTGCCAGCTAACTCTTAAAAAGTATCCCCCGGCACTCTCACCTACCCCTCCAATCCAGGTGTCAAATACTGTCTTGATTTTTGTCCTCCCATCGGAACTAACACAAACCTGGCCTTAACTGTGACAGCGGGAATACACAGGCATCTAAAACTTCACGCAGTGCTTAGCAAAGTTTGTCGCATCCTCGATGGACCATTCGACCGTCGGTTTGTCCTTCATGTTTTCACACCAGCGCTCGCTACCCACTTTAGCACAGGATGAAAGTGACAATGCGGCAAGGGTTATGGCAACCGCGGCGGCGATTCTCGGTTTCATTATTGCTCCTCTTTTAATATCTCGTTCTGAATGATCAGGCAAGGTGAAATCACCGACTTAGGCCCGACGATCTTGTGGCCTTGGTGGTTCCGGCTCCGGTTGCGGAGCTACCACTTTTTTGATCTCCGGCTCTCCGGCTTCGTCCTTGCCAAAACCCCGGCGTAATTCGGCGAAATATTTCAGCCGCACCTGCACTTTGCCGTTGACGCTATCCGGGGGGAATTCGCCGTCTTCATTCTTATCACCCGCACTGATACCGGTGAGGACTTCAATAGCCTGATCAACGTGCTCAACCGGGTAAATACTGAACTGCCCGTGTTTGATGGCTTCGGTCACTTCAGGGT
>JBECKV010000110.1:0-22148 GCA_040235495.1 Porticoccaceae bacterium | reverse complement strand
CCCTGGGCCGAGGGAGAATTTATTTTTCAGCGACTGGCGGCTTTTATAGACGGGCTGTCTCGCGGTGAAGTACTGCAAAAACTGGTGCCGATAAACAAGACAAGGGAACTGCAACCAGGGTCTGTCTTCACAACCAGCAAAGTGGACGGTGTTGAATGGCTTGCCGAGCCAAACTTCCAGCGCTACAGCGGTTTTGTCAGCTTCGTCACCAGCCTGGATGCCGAGCATCTTGCCGGCATAACTCACTGGTTTCTCCCCCTGCTGGAAAGCGCTTTTGAGCAACTGGGCCAGCCGCCCGAGCAATTTAGTGAGCGTTTGCTTAAGGGCATTGAGGTGATGCTGGAAACACCGGAGGTCGAAGGCTCCATGGCTTTAAAAAGAGAGTCGGTCTACTACCAGTTCACCGACCCCCGGCTGGAGGCCCTGCCCAATTCCCAGAAACTGCTACTGCGCGTGGGGCCGGACAATCGCCAGCAGATTAAGCAATGGCTAGAAGCTTTCAAACACGCGCTGCTGGCAACCGAGTCGGCTTCGACTGATTCCTGATCAGGCCCTGGGCAGGGTCACACCCCGCTGCCCCTGATATTTGCCACCGCGATCCCTATAGGAGGTCTCACAGACCTCGTCGGACTCAAAAAACAGCATCTGGGCGACACCTTCGTTGGCGTAGATTTTCGCCGGCAGACTTGTGGTGTTGGAAAACTCCAGGGTTACGTGCCCTTCCCATTCCGGCTCCAGGGGCGTGACGTTGACGATTATGCCGCAGCGGGCATAAGTGGATTTACCCAGGCAGATGGTCAGGACACTGCGTGGAATACGGAAGTATTCCACGGTATGAGCCAGGGCAAAGGAGTTGGGGGGGATTATGCAGCAGTCGCCCTTGAAGTCGACAAAGCTGTCGGGGTCAAAGTTTTTCGGATCAACAGTGGCTGAATGCACATTGGTGAATATCTTGAATTCATCGGCGCAACGGACATCGTAACCATAACTGGATACGCCGTAGGAGATCACCCGCTCGCCCCCGCCCTCCGGCTCACGCACCTGACTGCTCTCGAAGGGCTCGATCATGCCCTGTTCGCGGGCCATGCGGCGAATCCACTTGTCTGACTTGATACTCACTCTAAACTCCTGGCAGAGGGTTAATATTCGATGGGCTTATTCTTCGATGGAGATAAGCGGCGCGCTCACCGGATTGTCGCCAAGGGCGCTGATCAGCTCGCGAGCGATGTCGCGGTAACAAACGGCAATCTCACCCTCCGGCTCCGCCTGCACAATGGGCGTGCCCCGGTCACCTTCCTCCCGGATACGCCGATCCAGGGGCAGCGCCCCCAGTAGTCTGGTGTCGTAATCCTCGGCAACCCTGGCTCCGCCGCCTTCACCAAAAATCGCTTCGCTGTGACCACAGCTGGAACAGATATGCAGGGCCATATTCTCCACCACACCCAGCACCGGCACCTCAACCTTGCGGAACATTTCAATACCCTTGCGGGCATCCAGCAGGGCGATGTCCTGGGGCGTGGTGACAATGACCGCGCCCGAGAGTTTTACCTTCTGGGATAGTGTCAGCTGAATATCGCCGGTGCCCGGCGGCATATCCACCACCAGCACATCCAGCTCGCCCCACAGGCTTTGCTCCAGCATCTGGGTCAGGGCGCCGCCAGCCATGGGGCCACGCCAGACCATGGGTGTGCGCTCGCTGGTCAGATACCCGATGGACATGGACTTGAGACCATGGGCCGGCACGGGCACAAAGGCATTGCCGTTGACCACCTGGGGCTGCACGGAATCGTCGATACCCAGCATCCGGGGCAGGCTCGGCCCGTAGATATCGGCATCGAGGATACCTACCTGTAAACCTTCCGCCTGCAAGGCCAGGGCCAGGTTTACCGCCGTGGTCGATTTACCCACGCCGCCCTTGCCCGAGGCCACCGCGACAATGTTTTTAACACCCTGCAACCCGGCTTGTGATACCGCTTCCGTCATAGACTTACCGCCACCTGTTAATGAAAAATGCTTACAAAGCCGCTATAGTTGCGGCCCTGAAAATCCGCCACCAAAAGACGCCCTATCGATGCCTTCCAGCCGCCGCCAAATCCTTGTTACCAGCGCCCTGCCCTACGCCAATGGCGCCATTCATCTGGGCCACCTGGTGGAATATATCCAGACCGATATCTGGGTGCGCTTCCAGAAAGCAAGGGGGCACGAATGTTACTACGTCTGCGCCGATGATGCTCACGGAACCGCGATTATGCTCAAGGCCGAGGAGCTGGGTATCAGCCCCGAACAGCTCATTGGCCAGGTCAAGACCGAGCACGTCCGGGACTTCGGCGATTTCCTTATCGAGTTCGATAACTACCATTCCACCCACTCGGAGGAAAACCGCATCCTGGCGGAGGAGATCTATCGCCGACTCAAAGCCAATGGCCATATCGCCAGCCGGGAAATCACTCAGGCCTATGACCCGGAAAAAAACCTGTTTCTGGCGGACCGCTATGTCAAGGGCGCCTGCCCCCGCTGCAAGGCCGAGGACCAGTATGGCGACAACTGCGAAGCCTGCGGCGCCACCTACACTCCCACCGACCTGATCAATGCCAGGTCGGCGATATCCGGTGCCACGCCCGTTGCCAGGGCATCGACCCATTACTTCTTTACATTGCCCGCGTTCACCGATTTTCTGAAAGACTGGACCCGCGCTGGTCACGTCGGCGAGGAAATCGCCAATAAACTGAGCGAGTGGCTGGACGCCGGTCTGCAGGAGTGGGACATCAGCCGTGACGCCCCCTATTTCGGCTTTGAAATTCCCGATGCCCCGGGCAAATACTTCTACGTCTGGCTGGATGCCCCCATCGGCTACATGGCCAGCTTCAAAAACCTCTGCGACCGGGAAAATATCGACTTCGATCGCTTCTGGGCCGTGGGCGCGGGCAGCGAGCTGTACCACTTTATCGGCAAGGACATCGTCAACTTCCACGCCCTGTTCTGGCCCGCCATGCTCAGCAGCGCCGGCTTCCGCACACCCAACCACGTGTGCGTGCACGGCTTTCTCACCGTCAATGGCAAGAAAATGTCCAAATCCCGCGGCACCTTTATCAATGCCCGCACCTATCTGCACCATCTGGATCCCGAATACCTCCGCTATTACTTCGCCGCCAAGCTATCCTCGGGGATTGAGGACCTCGACCTGAACCTCGATGACTTTATTCAACGGGTCAACAGCGACGTCGTCGGCAAGGTAGTCAATATCGCCAGCCGCTGCGCCCGCTTCATCACCCGGGATAACGACGGTGAGCTGACCGACGGTATCAGCGCCAGCGAGCTTTGGCGGCAGGCGACAGCCGCGGGCGAGAGCATCGCCGGCCACTACGAGGCGCGCAACTTTGGCAAGGCGATCCGGGAGATCATGGCCCTGGCCGATGCCGCCAACGAATATATCGCCGCCAAGGAGCCCTGGAAATTGGCCAAGGAAGACGGCCGTCAAGCCGAAGTTCTGGACGTCTGCTCACTGGGCATCAACCTGTTTCGCGTGCTGATGATCTACCTGAAGCCGGTGCTGCCCGGCATCGCGGCCCAGGCCCAGGCCTTTCTCAATGATGAACTGCGCTGGGACCAGACCATAGAGCCTCTTGGCAAACACAGGATTGAGGCCTTTCAACCCATGGTCAAGCGAGTGGAGAAAGACAAGGTAGAAGCCATGGTGGCAGCGAGCCGGGAAGCGTTACCCACCACCGCTCCCACCACTGAGGGTGGCGAGCCCATTCTGGACGAACCCATCGCCGAGGAAATCAGCTTTGATGATTTCATCAAGGTGGATTTGCGCGTGGCCCGTATCGTCGCCGCCAGCCAGGTCGAAGGCGCGGGTAAACTGCTACAACTGACCCTGGATATCGGCGGCCAGACCCGCAACGTCTTTTCCGGGATCAAATCGGCCTACAAGCCGGAACAACTGGAAGGCCGGCTGACCGTGATGGTCGCCAACCTGGCGCCCCGGAAAATGCGCTTTGGCGTCTCCGAAGGCATGGTGCTGGCCGCCAGCGACGGCGACGGCATTTACTTGCTGGAACCGGACACCGGAGCCAAACCGGGCCAGCGCGTGACCTGAGCCAGGTGAAACCCGTGCGGGATGCCCTGAAGGGTCATTATTCCCGATCCAGCTAAAATTTGAATTATTTAGTATTTAACGGCGCAAGACCGATCTTCGATAATGGCACTGCCAGGACACACGCCCGTCGACACCGCGTTATAACCGGTTACCCAAAACCATGCAGGAATTTGCTGTCATTCTCATCAGTACAATACTGGTCAACAATTTCGTGTTGGCCCAGTTTCTTGGCCTGTGCCCCTTCATGGGGGTGTCGAGCAAGCTGGAAACCGCTATCGGCATGGCTAGCGCCACCACCTTTGTCATGACTCTGGCCGCCATTTCCAGCCACATCGTCCACACCTGGGTTCTCGTACCCCTGGGGCTGACCTATCTGAAAACCATCGCCTTCATTCTGGTGATCGCCGTGGTCGTGCAGTTCACAAAGATGTTTATCGAAAAAACCAGCCCACTGCTTTATCGCGTTCTGGGCGTGTTTCTACCCCTGATCACCACTAACTGCGCGGTGCTGGGCGTGGCCCTGCAAAATATCGCCAAAGCCCGTACATTCATGGAGTCCAGTCTGTACGGCTTTGGCGCGGCCCTGGGTTTCTCCCTGGTATTAATCCTCTTTGCCGCCCTGCGCGAACGCCTGGCAGTGGCCGACGTCCCGGTGCCTTTTCAGGGCGCCGCCATCGGCATGATTACCGCCGGCCTGGTTTCCCTGGCCTTCATGGGCTTTGCCGGGCTGGTTTGATTTGACCCAATCCAATTATTGAATCCGTTCAGCTGAACCTACCGGCCACCAACCATGCCTGAAGCGTCTACCCTCGAGTTGCTACTCAAAGCGATCGCCGCGCTGGTGGTCCTGAGTGCCGTCTTTGGGGCCATCCTCGGCTTTGCCTCGGTCCGCTTCAAGGTGGAAGGTAATCCCCTGGTCGATCAGGTCGATGCCCTGCTGCCCCAGACCCAGTGCGGTCAGTGCGGCCACCCGGGTTGCCGACCCTATGCCGAGGCTATAGTCAACGAGGGCGAAGCCATCAATCACTGCCCGCCCGGCGGCCAGGCCACCATCAACGCGCTGGCCGACCTGCTCGATGTGCCGGCGCCGGAGCTGGACGAAACCCACGGCGAAGAACAGGTAACAAAGCTGGTCGCCTATATCCGCGAGGCGGAATGCATCGGCTGCACCAAATGTATTCAGGCCTGCCCCGTGGATGCCATCCTCGGCGCCGCGAAATTAATGCACACCGTGATCGCCGCCGAGTGCACCGGCTGTGACCTGTGTGTCGAACCCTGCCCGGTGGACTGCATCGACATGCTGCCCGTGCCCCATGGCCTGCACGACTGGCGCTGGGAGACGCCGCCCTCGAGCGTCGAGCTGTTAGCCGAGACCAGACTGATCGCCACGGACCGGCGCCCGGATATCGCCGCATGAGCCAGGCCCGCCGACCGATCTGGAGTTTCCATGGCGGCGTTCACCCGCCGGAAAACAAATCCCAGTCCCTGCAAAGGGGGATTACAGCGGCCACCCTGCCGGACCGTCTGGTGCTACCGCTGAATCAGCATCTCGGCAGTCCCGCCGCGGCCGTGGTCACGCCCGGTGACACGGTGTTGAAAGGACAAAAAATAGCCGAGGCCACGGGACCGGTCAGTGCGCCCTTGCATGCGCCGACCTCGGGAACCATTGTCGCCCTTGAAGACCACCCCATCGCTCACCCCTCGGGGCTGTCGGCGCCGTGCATTATTTTGCGTCCCGACGGCCAGGAACAGTGGCTTGAACGCCAGGCTTACCCAGACTATCGACAGCAGGCACCGGAGTTCTTGCTAAACCTGGTTCGGGAAGCAGGTATTATCGGCATGGGCGGCGCCGGTTTCCCCAGTGCGGTGAAACTCAGCCCGAAGCAAAAAATTCGCACCTTGATTGTCAATGCCGCCGAATGTGAACCCTACATAACCGCTGATGACGCACTGATCCGTGAACGGGCGGCAGAGATCGTGCGCGGCATCGACATCCTCGCCTATATCCTGGATCAACCGGGGCAAATCCTGATCGGTATCGAGGACAACAAGTCCGAAGCAGTAGCCGCGCTCAGGGCCGCGATCTCCAGTGGCATCGTCGAGAGCGATATCGAAGTGGTGGTGATCCCCACCAAATACCCTTCCGGTGGAGAAAGACAGCTCATCCAGATTCTCACCGGCCAGGAAGTTCCCAGCGGCAAACTGCCCCAGGCACTGGGTATCGTCTGCCATAACGTCGGTAGCATCCACGCCATCCACCAGGCCATATGCCGTGGCCAGCCCCTGCTGTCCCGCATCACCACCGTCAGCGGCAAGGCCTGCTCGGCACCCGGCAACTTCGAAGTCCTGATCGGCACATCTTGCGCGCATCTCCTCGCCCAGGCCGGTTTTGATGAAACACGCTGTCAACGGCTGATCATGGGCGGCCCGATGATGGGCTTCACGCTCAACGACACCTCGGCTCCGGTGGTCAAGACCACCAACTGCCTGCTCGCCGCCGATCACAGCGAAAGCCCATCGGCGCTGATCGCCCAGGCCTGCATACGCTGCGGCCATTGCGCCGAGGTCTGTCCGGCAAGCCTCCTGCCCCAGCAACTCTACTGGTATGCCAGAGCCAAGGATTACCACCAACTGGCGGCCCATCATCTAGCCGACTGCATCGAATGCGGCGCCTGTGCCTATGTCTGTCCCAGCGATATACCCCTGGTGCAGTACTACCGTGCCGCCAAGGGCGAAATCCGGCTGATGAACGAAGAAACCATAATCTCTGATCGCGCCCGCGCGCGTTTTGAATACCATCAGGAACGAATTGAGCGCGGCGAACAGGAGAAGGCGGCCCGGCGGGAAGCCAGAAAAAAAGCCGCTGCCGAGGCCAAGGCCGCAAGCGGTCAGAACAGCGAGGCTGGCGCCGCAACCGACGTCGTCCAGGCGGCACTGGCCAGGGTCGGCACCAACCAGGCAACGCCGGAGCAAACCCTGGCGCGGCTGGAGCGAGCGGTGTCCGCGGCTGAAAGCCGGCTGCAAAAAGCTAACGACAGACTGGCCCAGTCACAAGCCGATGACCGCAAGCGCAATGCGCTGCAAGCCGCGGTTGAACAGTTTCGCCTTGATTTTGAAAACGCCACGAAAAAGCTGGCCGCCTATCAGGCCGAACCTCGGGAACCAGCCCAGGCCAGCACCCCGAAACAGCTTTCGGAACAAGGCAAGCAGGATGATATAGCCCTCGACAGGGCCAGCCTCGCCATTCAAAAAGCCCAGCAGAAAGCGGCACAAATGGCCGGAATGAGCAACACTGAAAAGCTGCAAAGTCAACGTGACGGGGTGTGCAAGCGTCTCGCAAAAGCTCGAGCCCGCGTTCAGGACGCCGAGGCAAATGGAGATGACAATCTCGACGCCTTTATCACTGCTGTTGGCCATCTCGAAGCCAGGCTACAAGAGCTCGATGCCGAGCTGGCCGAGGCTGAAACCGAAGCCCAAAGCACACGGGAGCACAGCTAGGCCATGGTACTGATGCGCCGCTCCTCACCCCACCTGCATGCGGGACCAGGCACGCCACGGGTGATGCAACACCTGCTACTGGCCACCGTCCCCGGCCTGCTGGCCCTATCCTGGCATTTCGGTTGGGGCAGCCTGATCAATATCGTCATCGCCAGCATCACCGCTGTCAGCTGCGAAGCCCTGGCACTCAGGCTCAGGCAGCGGCCGGTAATGTTCTACCTGCGCGACTGCAGCGCCCTGGTCACCGCCGTGCTGCTGGGACTGGCCCTGCCCCCCCTGGCGCCCTGGTGGGTTGTGGTGGTAGGCACGGCCTTTGCCGTTGTCATCGCCAAACATCTATACGGTGGCCTCGGCTACAACCCCTTTAACCCGGCCATGGTGGGTTACGTGGTTCTGCTGATCTCCTTCCCCCTGCAAATGACCACCTGGCCCATCGCGCGGGCGCTGTTGCCGCCGGAACTACCCCCCCTGGGTCTGATTGAATCACTGAGCCTGGTGTTTGGCGGTATCCAGGCGTCGGGGCTCGACTCTATCGACGCCTACACCGCTGCCACGCCGCTTGATACCTTTAAACACAGCAGTGGCCTGCTGGTTGAACAGGTTTATGCCACCGAAGCCTGGTTTACTCACGGTCGCTGGGCGGGTGCCGGCTGGGAATGGGTCAACCTGGGCTTTCTGCTGGGCGGCGCCTACCTGCTCTACCGGCGCATATTCACCTGGCATGCGCCCCTGGCGATGCTCGCGGCGCTGGCGCTCATGGCCTTGATCTTTAACGATGGCGGCAGCTCCGCCAGCCACGGGCCGGTGAGCCTGCACCTGCTCAGCGGTGCCACCATGCTCGGCGCCTTTTTCATTGTCACCGATCCGGTGACCTCCGCGGTGTCCAACCGCGGCCGCCTGATTTACGGCGCACTCACCGGCCTGCTGATTTTCATTATCCGCGCCTGGGGCAATTATCCCGACGCCGTCGCCTTCGCCGTGTTGCTGATGAATTTTGCCGCGCCATTTATCGACCACTACACCCAGCCACGTGCCTACGGCCAGGCCGGCAGTGGCAAAAGCAGCGGCGGCGAGGACTGAACGTATATGTCGAAAAGTCCGATCACCGCCAACGCTGTGCTGCTGGCCGGGTTCGCCCTGGTCACTGCCTTCCTGCTGGCCGGCACCCAACTCGGAACCCGTGAACAGATCGCCCGATCAGAGCGTCAGGCCGCCGAAAAAGCGCTGTTGGAGATTATTCCCGAGCAGCGTCATGATAATGATCTCCTGGCCGATAGCCTGCCGGTACCCGCCCAATACTGGGCGCAACTGGGTTTAGCCGAGGGTGGCGATATTCACGTGGCCCGGAAGGACAAGCGTATCGTAGCCGTGATCGTGCCGGCCGTTGCCGCCGACGGTTACAGTGGCGATATACGCCTTATCGTCGGGATTAACATGGATGGTCGCATCGCTGGAGTGCGGGTGCTCGATCATCGCGAGACACCGGGTCTGGGCGATAAAGTTGACCTGAAAAAAAGTGACTGGATCCTCGGCTTCAACGACAAATCCCTGATCAACCCCACACCGGATGCCTGGAAGGTGAAAAAAGACGGGGGCGAATTCGACCAGTTTACCGGCGCCACCATTACGCCTCGCGCGGTCGTGCGGCAGGTTAAACTAGCGCTCGACTATTTTAACGCGGACCGGGCACGCATCCTTGGGCACTCGACGAATCAGGGCACGAATCAGGACGGGCTGGAACAGTCCCGCGACCTCTCGGCCAGCGACCCTGCCAAGTCCGGGGACAGTAACGAGGATAAGCAATGAGCGACATCAGTCTTAGGGAAATAAGCCGTAACGGCCTCTGGGATAACAACCCGGCCCTGGTGCAATTACTGGGCCTGTGCCCACTGCTGGCGGTTACCGGCTCGGTCGTCAATGCCCTGGGCCTGGGATTGGCCACCCTGGGGGTGCTGGTGGGTTCCAATCTCGCCGTGTCCATGATCCGCCACCGGGTCAGCGATGCCATCCGCATCCCCGCCTTTGTCATGATCATCGCCACCTTCACCACCTGCACCGAAATGCTGATGAGGGCCTACACCTACGAGCTGTATCAGATTCTCGGTATTTTCATTCCGTTGATTGTCACCAATTGCGCCATCCTCGGCCGCGCCGAGGCCTTTGCCAGCAAGCATTCGCCGGGGCCGGCGGCTTTTGATGGTCTGATGATGGGAGTGGGGTTCGGGGCGGTGCTGCTGCTACTGGGCGCGTTGCGTGAGTTACTCGGCAACGGCACCCTGTTCGCCAATATGGACCTCCTGTTCGGCCCGGCGGCGGTCGGCTGGAAACTGACCATCCTGGGCGAAGGTTACAGTTTTCTGGTGGCGGTACTGCCGCCCGGGGCATTCATCCTTACCGGCCTCTTGATCGCCATGAAAAACGTCATCGACGGCCGCGTCAGCGCACGCAGGGATGCGCTCAAGGCCAGGCCGGAAAAAGGCGCCAAACGGGTCCGAACGACCGGCGTGATTCAGTAGGATGGCTGTTTCCAAGCACCGTGCATTGGCACGCTGCCGCCCCTTGCCGATGTCCTCCCCAGCGTCGGGGTGATCGTTTTTTATTTAATGTATTTTATGACAATAATTAATTAACTAATTGATTTAAAAATGATAATTATCGATTTCTATGGTCCCGCTCCCCCGGCTTTTTCGGGTGAGCATAAGGGTGGGGCCGATGAGCAGCGATGTCAAAAGGCACCTCGGACACGGTCTTCACCACCCCTTGCCAGGCGTCGATCAAGCGATCCTCGCCCTCATAGTCAAAGGGATCCTGAAGGCGCTGTTCCAGATCGCCGCCCGGTTCGGGGCGGTTTTCCAGCAACCAGTCCACGGTCAGACCGAGGGCCGCGGGCACCGGCACCACGTCCCGATATCCCAGTTGCGCCTTGATTTTGCCGAGGTCCATCAGGCGATGATGGGTGGAGGGTGCGGTGACGTAGGGCCGCGAGGGCAGAGCCAGTGAGTGGGGCATGTTGATCAACTCAAAGCGATGACCCATTTTCTCGGCGATGGTCTCGATAATCTGGCTGATGGAGTACTGAACTTCATCGCCGCAGTTATAGATTTGCCCCGCCGACTCCTTGGGCTTGTCAGCGGCCAGAAGCACCGCGTGGGCCAGATTGGCGACATAGCCGTGGGTGGAAAGGCTGAGACCGCCATCGGGCACAATCATGCGCGGGCGCTTGTCCAGCACGCGCCGCATGATTGACCATTCCCTGGGCACCAGTTGCCGCGGCCCATAGACGTGGGGGTAGCGAAAATGAGCCGCCTCCGGATGATACTCGAGCACCGTCTGTTCGGTCTGGGCAATCAGGTAGGAAAAACGATGCTCCGCTTCACTGGCCACCACCGGGTCGTCCTCGTGTACCGGCACCGGCATACCCTGGGGCATCAGGGCCTCGGCGCGCATATATCCCCGGTAACTGGCCACGCCCCCGACGCTGACAAAGCGCCCGACCTTGCCTACCAGCGCCTCGGCCAGGAAACGTACCCGGCCATAGGTAACGATGGCCAGATCGAAAGTCCGGCCTTTGAGGCTTTCCTCGATGGTTTCCAGAAAATGGGGGTCGCCGTGAATATGCTCCACCTCGGGGGGAATTTCCGGAATCTCGTGCGTGCCCCGGTGAAAAATAGCCACTTCATAACCACGCTCCAGCAGGCCATTGACAATATATGGCCCCGTCGGACCGGTACCACCTACGACCAAGGCTTTCATCATCCCCCCTTAATTATCTTCTCGTACAAAATTTAAAATCCCTGCGTTGTGCCGGGCACGGGGTCAAGCTTCGCAGAATGGCCGCGCGTCTGTCCAGCGGGCAGGATCGGCCGCTTTGATCTATATTACTTCTCACACCGGTTAAAGCGGTTTATGCTTTGGCCAAGTCAAGCCCCATGCAGGGGGCGCGGCACAATAACTAACCGCCCCCCAACACCCCATTTCCCTAACCGCGATTTATCAAACTGCAAAAATAAAGGAGGCAATCATGCTGGACTATCTGATCAAAGGTGGCACCATCGTCGATGGCACCGGCGCACCGCGCTACCGCGGCGACCTTGGCATCAAGGATGGACGTATCATCGCCATCGGCAAACTCGATGAAAAAGCCAGTGAAGTGATCGACGCCACGGGCAAAATCGTCTCACCCGGTTTCGTTGACGTACACACCCACTACGATGCCCAGGTGTTCTGGGATCCCGACATCAGCCCCTCCTCCTACCACGGCGTTACCTCTGTGTTTGCCGGCAACTGCGGTTTCTCGGTCGCGCCCCTGGTGCCCGAGGCCGGCGACTATCTGATGCGCCTGCTCGCTAAAGTGGAGGGCATGCCCCTGAAAAGTCTGCAAGAAGGCGTGCCCTGGGACTGGGATTCCTTCGGCAGTTACCTCGACAAACTCGAAGGCAAAATGGCCATCAATATCGGCTTCATGGTGGGCCACTCCGCCCTGCGCCGTGTCGTCATGGGTGAGGACTCCGACAAGCCGGCCACGCCGGAGCAACTGGAGGCTATGAAATCCCTGCTGAAAAAGTCGCTTTCCGAAGGCGGCATGGGATTTTCCTCGTCCCAGTCCCCTACCCACAATGATGGCGACGGTGAACCCGTCCCCTCGCGCGCGGCAACTCCGCAGGAACTCATTGAGCTGTCGTCCTGCCTGCGGGACTACCCGGGTACCCTGCTGGAATTCATTCCCTCGATTGGTCCGTTCAGCGATGAACGCAAGCAGTTGATGACCGATATGTCCCTGGCGGCCCAGCGCTCACTCAACTGGAACGTGCTTATCGTCACCCGTGGCACCAAGGAGATTGTCGAGGAGCAGCTCACCGCCAGCGACTACGCCGCCGCGCGCGGCGCCGAAATCAAGGCCCTCACCTTCGCCCAGCCCGTGAGCCTGCGCCTCAACCTGTGGAGCGGCTTTGGCCTCGACTCCTTCCCCGGCTGGGCGGCGGTCCTGTCCCTCCCCATGGAAGCGCGTAAAAAAGCCTTTGCCGACCCGGCGGTGCGCGAAAAACTGGTGGCTGGCGCCAACCACCCGGACATCCCCGTCGCCCTCAAGGCCACGGGTAACTTCGGCCGCATGCTGATCGAGGAAACCTTTTCCGACGCCACCGCCAAATACAAGGGTCGGGTTATCAGTGACATCGCCCAGGAAGAAGGCAAGGAGCCCAGCGATGTATTCTTTGACATTGCTGTCGCCGACGATCTCAAAACCACCTTCCTGCCCAATCTCGGTGGCGACGATGACGAGAGCTGGGCCCTGCGCGGCAAGGCCTGGAAAGATCCCCGCACACTGGTCGGCGCGTCCGACGCCGGCGCGCACCTGGACATGATCGACACCTTCGCCTTCAGCACTACCCTGCTGTCACACGGCGTCCGTGATCGCGGCCTGTTGACCCTGGAAGAAGCCATCAACGAAATCACCGACCGCCCGGCCCGCTACCTGGGCCTGAAAGAGCGCGGCCAACTCCGTGAAGGCTGGTACGCCGACGTCGTCGTCTTCGACGAAAATACCGTTGGCAAAGGCCCCATCCACACCCGCTACGACCTGCCCGCCAATGCGGGTCGCCTCTACTGCGAGGCCGAAGGCATTCAGAACGTGCTGGTGAACGGCCGGGAGATCGTGCGTAACAACGAGTTGACCGGCGCCAAACCCGGCATCGTCATGCGCTCCGGGCGGGATACCGAGACCGTGCCCATTCCGGCCTGCCGTTGATGGGCTGGGTGTTCGCGAGCGGGAACCGGCCCGTGTGAAAAAAGGGGGCGACAATAGTCGCCCCCTTTTTATTTTTTAGCACTGTAAAAGCATGCCGTGGTGACCCGCTCCGGGTTTATACGGAACCCCCGGCAGGCTCTATTTCCACCCCGTCATCCCGCAACCAGATATAGATAGCGGGTATTACGATCAGGGTAAACACCGTTGAGGACGCCAGTCCGTACATCAGCGAAACCGCCATGCCATGGAACATGGGGTCGGGCAGGATAAAGGCCGAGCCGGCGATACCGGCAATGGCGGTCAGGACGATGGGTTTGGCGCGAATGGCGCCGGCTTCGATGGCGGCGCGGCGCATCGGCATGCCTTCTGCCCGTTTCGTGTGAATGAATTCGATCAGCAGAATCGAGTTGCGCACAACGATGCCGGAAAGCGCGATCATGCCTACCGTCGAAGGCATGGAAAAGGTGGAGTCCATGATCCAGTGACCGATGATGATGCCGGAAAACCCCAGGGGCACGGGGACCAGCACCACGGCCGGGGTTTT
Organism: Porticoccaceae bacterium; assembly: GCA_040235495.1. Classification (GTDB taxonomy): domain Bacteria; phylum Pseudomonadota; class Gammaproteobacteria; order Pseudomonadales; family Porticoccaceae; genus HB2-32-21. The sequence continues at coordinate 8,261 of JBECKV010000110.1, read as the reverse complement.
AAAGCTGCTGAACTGACCGACGACCAGCATGTAGATACCCAGCAGGGCGATGCCAAAGGCAACACTGAGGTCGGAAAAGGTTTCGTTGGTGACATCCCATTCGCCCATCCACAACATCGAGGGCTTGCTCTCGTCCTCGGGCTGGCCGGAAAAATAAACCGGCGGTGCTTCGCCGTCCGGCCACTCCATGGCCTGGATATTCTTTTTCACCTGATACATGGCATATACGGGTGCATCTTTCGGCTCACCCCGCAGGCCAGCGGTTACGAGATCGGCAAAGCGGCCATCGCGCCGATAGACAGCATGGGACGCGCGCTCGTGCTTGATTTTCACGACATCGCCCAATTCACGTATTTCACCCGTGAGCGTGGCAATCGGCGTCGACAGGATCCGCTCTCCGACAAATGAAGATTCCTTCGGCAGGCTGAGCACGACCGGCACCGGGTCCCTGCCCTCACCCCGATGGGAGTAGCCGAGTTCAACACCGCCGAGCAGAGCGGCGAGGGTATCGTAAACGACACCTTCGTCCACCTGATGGAATTCAAGGTTTTCCTGGTCGATGGCGATACGCAGGCGCATGGGCGGTTCGCCGAAGGAGTCATCACTTTCGATCAGCTCGGGCACCTGATCGATGGCCTGACGGATTTGGCGGGCCGTGGCGCGTCGCGTTTCCGGGTCGGGTCCGTAGACTTCGGCGACAATGATATAGGGCGCGGGGGGGCCCGGCGGCGCCTCGACCAGCTCGATGGACGTATGCTCCGGCATCTCCAGGGCCTTCAGGCGCTGGCGCACCTCCATGGCGATGGGATGGCTTTTGCGATCACGCTCCCATTTAGGGCTCAGACGCAGGCGCAGCTCGCCCTGCTCGGGCAGCGCGCGCCGGTAATCCTGACGCACCAGACCGTAAAAGTGGAACGGCCCGGCGACACCGGCATAAAGCTGAATGTTTTCCACTTCCGGAATATCACTCACCAGCGCGGCGGCGTCGGTCAGCACCCGCTCGGTGGCTTCCAGGGTGGAGCCTTCGGGGAGATCAAACAGCACCTGAATGTCCTGTTTGTCGTCAAAAGGCATGATCTTGAATATCACCAGCTTGTAGTAGGGCAAGAGAAAAGTGAGCAGGGTAAAAACGATCACCCCCAGCAGCGCCAGCTTGGCTCGCCCCGGTGTTATCAGCAAGCGCGTGGCCAGCCCGCGGTAGGTCTCGCCGAACCAGCCGCCCATGGCCGCCCGTTCATCCATGGCACCGGTCTGCACTTCGGTTTCCTCGCCGGCGGCGCCACCGTGACGCAGCTTGAGCATGGCCCACGGCACGACGATCACCGCCATAAACAGGGAAAAAATCATTGCCGCGGAAGCGGAAATGGGGATCGGCTTCATGAACGGGCCGTTAAAGCCGGTGCTGTAGAGCATGGGCAGCAGCGCCGCCACCACGGTAAAGGTGGCGATAATTGTCGGATTACCCACTTCGGCCACGGCGTCGATGGTGGCCTGACGCCAGCTCCGGCCATTGAGCATCTTCCAGTGCCGGGAAATGTTTTCGATCACGACAATGGCGTCGTCGGCCAGCACGGCGATGGCGAAGATCAAGCCAAACATGGTGAGGCGGTTGAGTGTGATATCGAGCATCCAGCAAACAAAAAATGTCAGCAGGATCGTCGCCGGAATCACGATCAGGACCACGATTCCCTCCCGCCAGCCGAGGAACAGTCCCATGATCACCACGATTGCCCCGGTAGCGAGCAGCAGATGGAACATCAGCTCATCGGCCTTGTGCCTGGCGGTCTCGCCAAAGTCGCGGGTGATTTCGACCTGCACTTCGTCGGGAATCAGGCGCTCGCGCACCAGCTCCAGGCGCTTGCGCACACCCTCACTGATGAGTACGCCATTGGCACCCTTACGCTTGGCGATGGCCAGGCTGACCGCCGGCAGCTTGTGATAGACCCGCTCACCGGCTTCGTTTTCCTCCGGCACTATCTGCCAGACCGCGTGCTCCTCGATGCTGGGGCCGACCACCACTTTCGCGACGTCCCGCACATACACCGGTCGCCCGTCGTGGGAGGTGAGGACCAGCAGGCCGACATCCGTACTTCCCTGAAGGGTCTGACCGGCAATGACAGGCATTTTCTTGTCGTCGTGGCGCAGACTTCCAGTAACAAATGAACGATTGGCGTTGCGGACCTTGTCCACCAGTTGATTGAGGGTGATGCCATACAGGGAGAGGAGTTCCGGATCGGGTTCGACGCGTATCTGCTGGGGCTGGCCACCGACGATATAGGTGAGACCGACGTCCTCTACCTTGATCAATTCGTGTTTCAGCTCCTCCGCCAGATCGTGGAGCATGTCCGTGGACCAGCGGCCCTCGTTGCCCGGCTTCGGCGACAGGGTCAGCACGATCACCGCCACATCGTCGATGCTGCGGCCGATCACCAGAGGCTCGGGAATATTGGCGGGAATGAGATGGCGGTTGGCATCGATGGCGTCATTGACGCGGGCGATGGCGGAGTCGTCATCGTGACCGGTGTCGAAACGCACGGTGATGGCGATGGCGTCATCTCGTGTGAAGGAATAAATATGGGCGACATTGTCGATGCCCTTGAGAATATCCTCGAAGGGCTTGGTGACCAGCTCGACCACGTCCTCGGCCTTGATACCCGGCACCGGCACGAGTACATCCACGAAGGGCACCGTGATCTGCGGCTCCTCCTCCCGGGGCATGGCGGTCAGCGCCAGCGCACCGACGACACCGGCAATAATCAGAAACAGCGGCGTCAGGGCCGACTGGATAAAGGTTTGAGCGAAACGCCCGGCGACGCCAAGGTTCATGCTCAGGCGCCTTCCGCAAGGGTCGTGGTACTGCCATCGGCCGCTGAACGCATGATGAGCACATCGCCATCGCGCAGACCGGACAGAATCTCGATGCCGCCCACCACGGGCTGGCCCGGCTGCACCACCACTTCGACCCCGGAGGCCAGGGTGACGAAACTCAAGCCGTAACGGCGATGAACGTACTGCGGCGGCACGACGAAAGCCGGACGTTCATCGGTGGCCACCCACACCCTTACCCGTTCGCCGACGAAGAAATCGCCCAGGCCCGCTACCGTCACGTCAGCCACCACGCGACCGTTTTCCAGCTCCGGATAAACCTGGGTGATATGGCCTTCGCGGTAGGCCGTTTCGTCATCCACAAAACCGCTATCCAGCATGCCGCGCTCACCCACCAATACCGTATCGCCCTGCTTGATAAACCGGGCATGACGCTCTGGCAGTTGCAAACGCAGGATGTAACTCTCCGCCGCGATCTGGGCGATGGCCTCTCCGGGTAACACTACCGTACCCTGGGTGACCTGCACCTTGAGCACCCGTCCACTGGCCGGGGCCAGCACATCACCCTCGATTTCCGCCTGGCGGATCACTGCCTGATCCGACTTCAGGGCGGCGATCTCGGCGCTGACAATGTCGACCTGGGTTTGGGCCTCATCCAGATTGGACTTACTGATCTTGCCGGATTGATAAAGTTTGGAGACCCGCTCGAGCGTGATCCGAGCCAGTTGTAACTGGGCGTCGAGGGAGCGGAGCTTGGAGTCCGTGGCGGCTATCTGGAGACGCTGTTTGGGATCGCGCACCAGCGCCAACTTGTGGCCGGCTTCGACCATGTCGCCCTCGTCCACCACGAGTTCGATCAAGGTGCCGCCGATACGGGCGCGGGCAACCGTTACGTCGACGGTACGCACCACCGCGAACAGGGATTTCAGATCCTTGACCGGATGGCGTTCGACCACATACTGCTCCGGTTGAACTTCAGCCCGGGCAAGGATCGACACCACGAGCATCAGGAGGACGCCTGACGCTCTGACAGACAACGCAATCTTGCCAACGCCTGCATGTGGACCTTGTTTTAAAGAAGAGAATTCCGCCATAAATTTTTCCATACCCGTACAACCACCAAACCATCGTTTATCCAGGCTGAATTATCCGGACTTAATTATCCGAGCTTGATCACGCATTGCCTTTTTATACTAATTGCCCCTCAGTCCAGCCTGGTCTTTATTAACCACTTTCTAGTGGTTTTTACCCGCGGCGGCGACTTCCGCACCTCTCTTGTCAGTATGTGTACTGGGAAGTAAAACCTTGCAATGCTAGCGACCGACAGGATGACTAAAACACACAAAAGCAACCGCCAAAGCTACCACAGCCGGGGAATGTATTTCACCTTTTTAAGGGGATTAGTACTTCCGGAACCGCTCGGAACGGCTAGCAAACAGCCACACGGGAACGGGCTTTATCGGCTTCCTTATTGGCGTTTAAGGTTTGCGCAATCGAGCCCGGGGTGGGCGCTACTGGCCCGGCGTTCTTTTCAGGGAAGAATAATAGCGAGCCGCGTCTTCTATCTCTTCGTCGCTCAAATCAAAACTCACCTTGTCCATGGTGCTGTCGTCCACCATGCCACTACGGTGCGCCTTCAGCCTGGCCGCGATTTCCGCCTCCGTCATCTCCACCAGGTCGGGCCAGGCCTCGTAAACTGACTCGCCCGCCAGACCATGACAGAGTGCGCACCGGCGAATGACTATCGGTTGCTCGGCGGAGCCAATTTCGTTTTCCAGCGATTCAACGAAATTCACCAGGTGCCATATCTCATCCTGACTGAGAGAATTTCGAAAAGAAGGCATTGCACCCCTGCCTTCAGCGATCTTCCAGGCAAAGGCGCCAGGGCTTTGCTTGCCCGCCAGGCGCAGCAGGTTCGCCGGGCGGCCAGCCATCGTCAGGCCGACGATACCGTTGCCTTCGCCCCAGTAGCCATGGCATTGCAGGCAATGTTGGGCAAACAACAACTTGCCCTGCAGGACTGAGGCGACATCGTAGCGGACGGGGTTTATTTTCTCCGATGCCTCCGGCGGCGCTACCCAGACAGCGCCTTCCCGGCTCCGATCACCGGCCTGTACACCACCAGGCGACACGAGGTACAGGCTTGCCAGCCACAGCGCCCAAAGGCGAACAAACCCACTCTGACTCAAAGGACTGGAACGCAATCGGAACAGGGCATTCAAGGTCACGGCGCCTTATGCGGTTTTTTCAAACACACCCAAACGCTTTTGCGTACCGATAATGCCGCTTTTGTAAATCGCCTCGATCATCGGCTCCACCTCCGATAACGGCAGGGTGCCATCGGGCTGAAAACTACTGCCCCATTCCACCCGGCAACTGCTGGGGCCGGTCTCAAAAACCCGAAAGGTGGACAGATAGTGAGTGATCGGCAGGGGCGCCGCGCCAAGGATTGAATAGCTCATCATCATGTTGTCCTCATCCAGGGCCTCGCAGCGCTCCCGTACCGTCCCGGTCGGGGTTTTAATGGTACGTACGGCAAGGAGGCCCTCCCCTTCCATGGAGATATCATCCGGGCCCATGCCTTTCATGATATTGCCGATACCCCCGAAGTCGGACAGCAGTTTCCATACTGCCCGCGCCGGCGCCTTTACTTCCCGCTTGATCATTACTGAAGCCATTGGTTCCGCCCTTTGTAGTTGTTGGAATTGAAATACCGCTTTTATACCGGAATGACTATAGTTAATAGCATGAACATACGAGTACCGCAAACGCAAGCGCGCTGGATCAAAAGACACCCTTTTAATCGACACTGGAGAGCACCAAATGGAGTACACGAAACTGGGCAACACCGGCCTTACCGTATCCCGCATTTGTCTGGGCTGCATGAGTTATGGCGAAGGCAACTGGCGCCAATGGACCCTGGATAAGCAGGCGGCCAGGGCACATTTCGAACTGGCGTTGAATGCCGGCATTACCTTCTACGATACCGCCGACGTCTATTCAAACGGCAGCAGCGAGGAGATCACCGGCCACTGGCTGGGAGAGATGGCCGACCGGGACGACGTCGTCATCGCCACCAAGTTGCACGGCCCCATGGGCTCCGGCCACAACCGTCGCGGACTGAGCCGCAAACATGTCATCGAGGCCTGCGAAAATTCACTGCGCCGCCTCGACACCGACTATATCGATCTCTACCAGATTCATCGCTGGGATTTCCGCACCCCCATCGAGGAGACCCTGGACGCCCTCGACTCCCTGGTCAGCAGCGGCAAGGTGAGATACCTGGGCGCCAGCAGCATGGCCGCCTGGCAGTTCAGCAAGGCTCTGCATCTGGCCAGGGAAAACGGCTGGCGGCGCTTTGTTTCCATGCAAAATCACTACAACCTCATCTATCGGGAGGAAGAGCGGGAGATGATTCCCCTGTGTATCGACGCCGGCGTCGGATTGATTCCCTGGAGCCCTCTGGCGCGAGGCTTTCTCGATGGCAACCGCACCGCGGAAAAAGGTACCGGCCCGACCAAGCGCGCCCAGACCGACGACATGGCGCGCACCATGTATTACCAGGACAACGATTACGAGATCGCCGCCGCGGCACAGAAAGTCGCCAGCGAACGCGGTGTCACCCCCACTCAGATCGCCGCCGCCTGGGTGCTGCAGGCGCCGGGGGTGAGCGCACCGATCATTGGCGCCACCAAAACCCACCACCTTGAGGATATTTTTAAAGCCGTGGACATCAAATTGACCGCGCAAGAGGTGGCGGCCGTGGAAGCGCCCTACCGCCCGCACGCCATCGCCGGCCACTCGCAACCGAGTCCGGCACGCATGGTCAAATAGGCAATCCCCTGTCGGATGTCAGTCAAAATCCTGTTTGCAGGGGAGCTGGAGCTGTGGTTTATTAGGCGCGGCGAGCTCTTCAATAATTATTACAAAGGAGAAAATCCATGAATCCCAAGCATATTCTCGATGGTATTAAAGTCCTGGATTTTACCCAGTTTCTGGCTGGCCCCTCGGCAACGCGAGTCATGGCCGAGATGGGCGCGGAGATCGTCAAAATCGAGGAATCCACCATTGGCGACAACTCCCGGTTTTTCCCCTACCGCGCCTCGGACGGACGCAGCGCCTACTACGTGCAGCAAAACCGGGGCAAAAAATCCGTTGCGGTCAATTTGAAAACCGAGAAGGGCAAGCAGATCATCCGCGATCTGATACCTCATTTCGACGTCCTCATAGAGAACTATTCGGCCGGCGTTATCGGTCGGCTTGGCTTTAGCTGGGATGTCGTCAAAAAGCTGAACCCGCGCATGATCATGTGCTCGATTTCCACTTTCGGACAGGAGGGTCCCCTGGCCCATCTGCCCGGCTATGACTACATCGCTCAGGCTTATTCCGGTGTATCGGCGATGATTGGGGATCCCAATGGCCCGCCCGCGCTTGTCGGCCTGGCCATCGGCGATACCTCAACGGGCGTGCACGCGGCCACGGCCATCGGCTACTCCCTGTTTCATCGGGAGCGCACCGGCAAAGGCCAGTATCTGGACATCGCCCTGCTCGACACCTACTTCCACCACCACGAAGTCAATGTCCAGGACTACAGCGCCAGCAAGGGCCAGTCCCTGCCAAGAAGACTGGGCACGCACCACAATGTCGCCGCGCCCGCGGGCATGTTCAAAGGGAAGGATCGCTATTTCTTCATCATCGCTCTCACTCATCAGTGGCAACCCTTCTGCGACGCCATTGGGAAACCCGAACTGAAAACCGATCCGCGCTTTAGCGATCCGACGACCCGCATCAAAAATCGCATGGAACTGGCCAAAATCATCGAGGACTGGTTCGCCGAGGTCGGTGACGACGTAGCCCAGAAAACCCTGGAGGACGGCCGCATCCCGGTAGCGCCGATTCTCCAGGTCGAGGAGGTGATGTCCCACCCCCACATGATCCAGCGCGAAACCGTGCGGACCATTTACGACCGTTCCATCGGCGAGTTCCAGGTCCCGGGCATGCCCCTGCGCTTTTCCGAATTCCCCGGCCACCTCGATCTGGAAGCCCCCTACCTGGGCGAACAAAATGCCGACGTGCTCGGGCAGTACCTGTCCATGACAGCCGGAGATATCGCCGCGCTGGAACGCGAAGGTGTGCTGGGCAAGGAGTCCGTGCCGGACAAGCCGGCGGCCCGTGGCAACTGAGTTTGGCCAGCGGCACCCGCAACACGAGAGCAGCACCATGAAAATCGGCTTTATTGGCGTCGGCAATATGGGCGGTCCCATGTGTCGCAACATTCTTAAACACAGCGAGCACGAAGTCAGCGTTTTCGACCTCAGCGAAACGGCCGCGGCCCGCTGCGCGGAACTGGGCGCCAGTGTCGGCGAATCCCCCGGCGCCGTCGCCACGGAAGCCGATATTGTTTTTACATCCTTGCCTCACCCAAAGGATGTGGA
>JBECKV010000100.1:0-6462 GCA_040235495.1 Porticoccaceae bacterium | reverse complement strand
GCCGTTTTTGGCCCCGCCACCGAGGCGATTCAGAGCAGCAGTCTTGCAAGAGTCAAAGCAATGGGCATTGATTTGCGGACGGAAAAATTACCAGCCAATGCAAACCCGATTTCCGTGCTTCGCGCCGCGATCGAAACATCCGATGTGTTCGTGGCGGTCCCGGATCGGGCGGATTTCAATCGCAATGTCGCCAAGTGGGTCCTGCGTCTGAGCTTTCGCGACAAAGTTCCAGTCATCGGCTTTTCCAGCTCCTACGCCGAGGCGGGGGCGCTGGCATCCATCTATTCAAGCCCCGAAAATGTCGGGCGCCACGGCGCGGAACTGCTGGCCAGGCGTTTGGATGACAGTGGCGCGGGGTCTGATTCCGGGGACGCCGAATGGCGGGCCCACTATCCCAGGTACTACACACTCCAGGTCAACGAAGATGTGGCCCGGGTTCTCGGTATCGCCGTGCCACCCCTTGAGCAACTGTACAGGATGTACCAGAACGCTTTGCAGGCGATGTGAGCTTCGATCGCATGAGCGTCATGCCCAACAGCCTGCAAAAGCGCCTGATTCTGGCCGCCACGGCGCCTTTGCTGATGTTAACGTTCTTGCTTACAGCCACCACGGTAACGGAGCGCGACAAGGGCATTGTCGACCGTCTGCAGGAATTTGGCGGCGGTATCGCTACCTATCTGGCTTCCGTGTCCGACTTCGCTCTGTACTCGTCGGACCGGCAGCTGCTCAATACCCTGGTCACCGCCACTTTGAAACTGGAAGGCGTGACTGGCATCGCTTTCCTCGATTCCAAGCGTCAGCCGGTTGTGTCCACTTTTGGGGAAAATGCGCCGATCCCCGCTATCGATCAGGTGCCGATCGAAAATGGATCTCCAGGGACAGTGGCGCATTCCGAGATCGACCAGATATGGTATTTCCAGGCACCGGTCTGGGCGACTTATCGGGATACGGAGGATTATGGCGCTGAGCAAGGCCCTCCAGCGCCGAGCCTGCTGGGCTGGGTCGTCGTGGCGCTGGACCCCGCGGTTGCACAGGCCGAACGCCAGGGCACGCTGGTCAACGGCATCGGTCTTGCGGCGGGTATTTTGGCTGTGGCTGTTGTTCTGTCCTACCTGTTGTCACGCACTATTCTTAAACCCATCAGACAGCTGACCGAAACCGTCAGGGTGATCGAAAGTGGCGATTACTCGGCCCGAGCTCCGCGGTGGTCTGGCTTTGAGGTCGATGTGCTCGCGCAGGGTATCAATAACATGGCACAGTCGATTGCGGACAGTCGCACGGGCTTGCAGCGGGAGGTGAGCCGGGCGACGGCGGAACTGCAGACAACGCTAAAGGACTTGCAGGCCAAGAATCGGGAGCTTGAAGTTGCCCGACAAAGCGCGGAGGACGCCAACGCCGCCAAAACCGATTTTCTGGCCCGTATGAGCCATGAACTGCGCACACCGCTTAATTCCATCCACGGCTTTGTCGAGCTGCTCAAGAATTCGAACCTGGACGATTCGGAGTTGTTGTATTGCCGAATTATCGATCAGGCAGCCCATCTGCTTTTGCAATTGATCGACGATATTCTGGTTTTCACCAGGCTGCAGGCGCAGGCCACGGAACTCGAATTACTGCCCATGGATTTCTATCAGTGCCTTGAGGATCCGGTTCAGTTGCTCGCGCCAATGGCCCACGACAAACAGCTCGATCTGATTCTCGACATAGCCCCCGACACGCCGCGGGCCTTGATCGCCGACTCCCGGCGTTTACGGCAGATTATTACCAATCTGCTTACCAATGCGATCAAATTTACCGAGCAGGGTTCCGTCCTGGTCAGGACGGCGCTGGTGGCCGAGCGACGGGACGATTATCTGGTTTCCATCATGGTCAGGGATACCGGCATCGGGATTCCGAAGCAGCGGCAAAAACATGTATTCGAGGCATTTAATCAGGCGGACAGTTCAATTTCCCGCCGCTTCGGCGGCACCGGTCTCGGGCTTGCGATCGTTAAAGCGTTGACGGACCTGATGGGCGGATCGGTTTTACTGGATAGCGGGTTGGGAAGAGGTTCCGAAATAACGGTCCAAGTGCCGCTGCAAAAGGATTTGTCCGGGTCCGTTGCGTGGGACGACCCGGAGCGCCAGGCCTTGATAGTATCGGTTTACGATCCCAGAACGAATTCTCGTGACGCCCTGGGCCATCTTTTGGACAGGTTCGCCGGGCGGGTCGACCGTTTTGCAGACATCCCCTCACTTCGGGCTGGCGTGGCAAAGAACCCGCCGCAGCGAATACTGGTCAATGTCGCGGAGTTGTCCGCCTCGGATCCGGCTGGTCTGGTGTCGCGCCTGAGTGTCATCCGTGAGTTCACGCGGGTGCCGCTTATCCTTACCTTGACGCTCAAGCAAATGCGGCAAATCATCGGCACGGAGCTGGAGGCGGTGCTCCAACCGGTATTCTTTTTGAGTAAACCACCAACGCTGGAGGCCTTGCGGCTGGCGCTGGCGGACTCGGCGCCGACTGCCGATGAGCCCGAACCCCTACTGCTGTTGCCGGGAGTGAATGTACTGGTGGCCGAAGACAACGAATTCAGTCGGATTCTGGTGACAACCATCCTGCGACGGGCGCAGTGTGATATTCGCGTGGTTGGGGACGGTCAGGAGGCCATTGTCGCCAGCCGGGGGCAAAAATTCGATGTCATCATTGTTGATGGCCACATGCCTGGACTGGATGGTTGGGAGACCTTGCGGGCCATCAGGGCGCTGACCAATCCCAATCACGACACCCCGGCTATTTTGCTGACCGCGGATGTGCTCACTGAAACAGCGACCCTGCCAGCCGGTGTGGGTATTCGCAAGGTCATGCACAAGCCCTTCGAGGAAGCTGAACTGCTGCGTGCGATTGCCGATCTGTCGGCTAAGGCAGACAAGCAAGTTGCGCCCAGGGCGCCCGCCTTGCGCGGTATTCCCGAAGCGAGGTTTCACCAGCAGGTGATGCACTTGCTGGACGCACTGGCCAAGGCAAACAGCGACATGGATACGACCACGCTGCGGGAGTTGGCGCACCAGCTGCTGGGTATTGCCGGCGTCTTCAAACTGGACGCCATGGGCGGCCTGGCGGAGGACTTGCACGCGGCGATAAAGTCAGCCGCCCACGACCGGATTACAGGACTGCTGGACGACCTGGCCCGGGAGCTCGAGCGCTTCAAGCGATCACCGGGTTGAGTCAGCCGGCGAGGGTTGCGGTATAACGAGCCGCGGGATAACAAACAGTGGCCGTTACCAGACCACTTACCCGACCGGGGGTGCGTGGCTACAGCAGGCGAACGGAAACCACGCCTTTGACCGCGGCGATGGCGGCAACGATTGCCGCCGTGGGTTGATCCTCGACATCGATGATGTTGTAGGCGATGTTGTCCCGGCTCTTGTTGACCAGGTCGATAACGTTGTTATTACTGTCGGCCAGTATGGTCAACACGTTACCCAGGACTTTTGGCACGTTTTCATTACTGAAGGTCAACCGATAGCCGCCATTGCGGGCCATGTGCGTGGATGGAAAGTTGACTGAATTGCGAATGCTGCCGTCCTCGAGGAAGGCGATGAGCTGGTTGGCGGCCATGACCGCGCAGTTTTCCTCGGCTTCCTCGGTGCTGGCGCCAATGTGCGGCAGCGCCAGAACGTCGTCCCTGCCGAGCAATTCCGGTGTCGGAAAATCGGTGATATAAGCCGCCAGCGGTCCGGCATCGAGGGCCTGAACCAGTGCCTGGGTATCGACTATTTCCTCCCGGGCGAAATTGAGCAGTTTGGCCCCGGTTTTAAATCCCTTCAGGGTTTCGGCGTTAATCATGTGGCGGGTGGCCTCAAGCGCGGGGACGTGCAGGCTGACGTAATCCCCTCGGCTCAGCAGATGCTGGAGGCTGTCCATCTTTTCCACTTCGCTGGACAGGCGCCAGGCTGCCTCGATGGAAATGGCCGGGTCATAGCCGACCACTTCCATGCCCAGATCCAGCGCCATGTTGGCGACGATGGCGCCGATGGCGCCAAGCCCCACGACCCCCAGGGTTTTGCCGTATAGCTCGCAACCGGCAAAGCGTTTCTTTTCCTTTTCCAGCAGCGCGGACATTTCGCCGGCATTGCCGATGTCGGTCAGCGACTGGACGTAATTCATACCCTGGAAAATATCCCGCGAGGCCAGCAACAGACCGGCGGCTACCAGTTCCTTGACGGCGTTGGCGTTGGCGCCGGGGGTGTTGAAGACGACAATGCCTTTTGCCGTGTACCTGTCCACCGGGATGTTGTTGACGCCGGCGCCGGCGCGGGCCACCGCGACCAGGCTTTCGGGGATCTCGATGTCATGTAGCTTCTGGCTGCGCAACATAAAGGCATCGGGCTGGGGCAGTTCGCCACCAACCTCATATCTGCCCCGGTCGAAGCGACTCAGGCCCTTATTTGAAATCTGGTTATAGGTGCGAACTTTAAACATGAGGTGCTCCTTCCAGGCCATGGCCTGATTTTATCGCTGTCCGGGTACTCGGCTTGCCCAGGCTTCGCCGCTGACGTTTATTGACTGGCGACGCTGGCATAGGCCCAGGACAACCAGGGCATCAGGGCGCGCAGATCCCGGACTTCGACGGTCGCCCCGCACCAGATGCGCAGGCCCGCGGGCGCGTCCCGATAGGCGCCGATGTCGTAGGCGACGCCCTCCTGTTCCAGCAGCCCGCACAGTTGTTTGATGCGTGCCGCTTCCAGATCCAGGGTCAGGCAGACACTGGTGCTGGATCGGCAGGCCGGTTGTTCGGCCAGAAAGTCGATCCAGCTGTTTTGACCGACGAAATCCTCGATCACCGCGAGGTTTTCCAGGGATTTACGTATCGCCGCGGCTACCCCGCCCAGTTCCCTCAACCAGGCCAGCGCATCCAGGTAATCGGCGACACAAAGCATGGACGGCGTATTAATGGTGGCGCCGGTAAAAATGTCCTCGATCAGTTTGTTGTTCTTGGTCAGACGGAACACCTTGGGCAGGGGCCAGGGCGGCGAGTAGCTCTCCAGTCGCTCTACCGCGCGCGGGCTCAAAATCAGCATGCCGTGCGCGCCTTCGCCGCCGAGCACCTTTTGCCAGCTGAAAGTCACGACGTCGAGCTTGTCCCAGGGCAGGTCCATGGCAAATACCGCGGACGTTGCGTCACAGATAGTCAAGCCCTCCCGGTCGGCGGCGATCCAGTCGCCGTTGGGCACTTTCACGCCGGAGGTAGTGCCATTCCAGGTAAAGACGATGTCATGGGCCGGGTTGGTGCGGCTCAGGTCGGGTAGCTTGCCGTAGTCCGCGGTGATGGCCTCAACATTGGCCAGCTTCAGCTGCTTGGTAATGTCACTGAGCCAGCCGTCTCCGAAGGACTCCCAGGCGCAGACATCCACCGGTCGCTGCCCGAGCAGGGACCACATCGCCATTTCCATGGCGCCGGTATCGGAGCCGGGCACGACACCGACACGATAATCTTCCGGCAGGCCCAGTAGTTCACTGGTCTCGCGGCACACGCGAGCGAGCGCGGCTTTGCCGATGGCGGAGCGATGGGATCTGCCAAGCGTCGTGATGTCGAGGTTTTCCAGTCGATACCCCGGGCGTTTGCTGCAAGGGCCGGAGGAGAAGTTCGGATTAGCCGGTTTGGTCGCGGGTTTCATAAGGATATCTGGAACAGGGTCATGATGCGGACCGGTTTTGGTCGGCATTCCTGGTGGAAGATATAAAGTAGTACAAAGGCCCTTGCCGGGCCGCGCCCGGAAGGCCGGCAATTCTACTGATCGGCGCCAGGAATGCAAATCAAGTATGATGGCGCTTCAGTGCGTGAAAGGGATGTCAAGACCATCGAACCCGGCTTGCCACGGTTTCGCATAAGTGGCCGGAAAGCGCTCCTGGCCGGCTTCATTTTTGCTCTCATCGAGCTTTGGCGCGGGTTGAGCTTTGGTACGGGTTAGGCTTTGGCGCGGGTTGAAAGTAGTCCCTTGTTTTGATTTCGTGTCGGGGTTGATATGTCCGGGTATCCTGAAAAGACTTGCGCAATAGATCGACTGGTGCGCCAGCCAGCACTGGTTACAGCCGTGCTGGAAGGGAGGAAGTCCCAGCAACGCCGTGATGGTGTCTACGGCTATCCCGGAGAAACCTTCGATCTGGACGGGGTAACGTTCCGTATCAGCGCCTTGTTTCGCCAGCGCCTGGGCGATATGTCCGAGGCGGATGCGCGGGCCGAGGGTTTTGTCGACCTGCGGGTTTATCGGGACCTGATAGCGCGCATGCACCCCGGCATGGCCTGGGATGGGGAGCATCTGGTGTGGGTGCATGAGTTTGAGCGCCAACCGCCACTGACCCGTGAGCCCGACCCGGATTTGTGAGGTGTTTATTGGTTTGGGTGTTGGATAAAGCCCAGAAACCGACATCGCGGCTAAAGCCCTGCCGCCAGGCGCTGTTATCCTGCGAGTCTGACCCGCG
>JBECKV010000097.1:0-10446 GCA_040235495.1 Porticoccaceae bacterium | reverse complement strand
CTCGTCTGCAAGCCCTGCTCGGCAGTGACGGCGATCTCAAACACTTGTACCGTGAATTTGGCGCCCGGGTGCGCCGTGGCGATTTCGATCAGAACTGGCGGCAGGCCTTTGACTTTGCCTTCGGGCAGGTGGTGGACAAGGTGCGCGTGACTAACCCGAATCATCTGGAAATCGAGCATCGCTAGGGGTGTTCGGGATTAATTTCGTTAGCGGTTTTGTAACTGACTATTTTTCATAACTCACAGAAGGAGAAAGCCATGGGTGGTTTAGTAGAAGGTAAAGTGGCGGTGGTGACCGGCGCCGGTGGCGGTATCGGCCGGGCCGCGAGTCTGATTTTTGCCCGCGAAGGGGCGAAGGTGGTTGTCGCTGACATCAAGGTCGATGGCGGCGAGGAGACGGTTAAAATGATTCGGGATGCCGGTGGCGAGGCCATGTTCCTGCGATGCGATGTCTCCAAGGCCGCGGATTGCGAAGCCCTGGTCAATGCCGCCGTGGTCAATTATGGCAGCCTGGATTGCGCCTTTAACAACGCCGGGGTCGAGGGTGAGCCCTCAAAGCTGGCCGATGCCACCGAGGAAAATTTCATGCTCAACTACAACGTCAATATTCTCGGCGTATTTTTGTGCATGAAATACCAGATCAAGCAGATGCTGACCCAGCCAAACGGTGGCGCCATCGTCAACACCGCCTCCGATGCCGGACTGATTGGGGTCAAAAACCTCGGCCAGTACTCCGCCGCCAAGCATGCGGTGGTCGGGTTGACCAAGTCCGGCGCCCTGGATTACGCGCACAAGAAAATCCGCATCAACGCCGTGTGTCCCGGCCCGATCCGCACCCAGATGCTGCAACGGGTGTTTGACGAAAATCCGAAAATGGCCGACGCCATGGTCAGCGCCCAGCCCAACAAGCGCCTGGGCGAGCCCTCGGAGATCGGTGATGCCGCTGTGTATCTTTGCTCCGACATGGCTTCCTACATCACCGGCCACGCACTGCCGGTTGACGGCGGATACATGGCCACTTGAGGCGGGTTTGGTCAACTCAACCAATTTCGGCTTCCCAGGGCCTTCCTGCTTTGTGTAGTATGGCCCGGGTTTAAAACAACAGAAGCCCTGACCATTCAGGGGTGGGAGGAATCCATGAAAATAAAAGCCGCAGTGTTACGCGGAGTCAATCAACCTTTTACAATTGAAGAACTGGAACTCGAGCCACCAAAGGCCGGTGAAGTACTGGTGAAAACCGTTGCCAGTGGTATCTGCCACAGCGATTATTCGGTCGCACACGGTATTCTGCGATCACCCTTTCCGGTGGTGCTTGGTCACGAAGGCGCCGGCATCGTCGAGGCGGTTGGCCCCGGGGTTACCAACGTCAAGCCCGGCGACAAGATCATCGCTTCCCTGTCTCCCAGTTGCGGTAAATGCGGGATGTGTCGCGAATCGAAGGAATACATGTGTTCCCAGATGGGTAAGCTGCTCAACGACTGCACCCAACTCGATGGCACCACTCGCCACAAGACGCTCAGTGGTGAAGATGTCTATGCCCTGTGTGGCGTCGGTTCTTTCGGTGAATACATGGTCATGCCGGCCGGCTCGGCGATCAAGGTGGCCGACGATACGCCGCTCGACAAAACCTGTCTGATCGGTTGTGGCGTGACCACGGGCACGGGCGCGGCGCTCAATACCGCCAAAGTGCAGTGGGGCGAATCATGCGCCATCATCGGCTGTGGCGGGGTCGGGCTTTCCATACTGCAGGGCGCGCGCATCGCTGGCGCCAGCATCATCATCGCCATCGATCCGATGGAAGAGAAGCGGCAGTTGGCGATAAAACTGGGCGCTACTCATACGATCAATCCGTTTGAGGAAGACGCCGAGGCCAAGGTCAAGGAAATCACCGGTGGTATCGGTGTGCATTACGCGTTCGAGGCCCTGGGTCGCGTGGAAACCATGTCCCAGACCTGGGGCATGCTCAGGCCCACCGGCAAGGCCATCATCGTCGGCGTCGCGTCGCTTGACCAGTCGGTGAAGATTCCCGCCGCGGGACTGTTGGCTGAATACGAAATTCAGGGTTCCTGCTACGGTTCGTCATCACCCAAGCGTGACATTCCTCGATTTGTCGAGCTGTACAAGTCGGGCCAACTGAAGCTCGATGAAATGATCACCCAGCGGATCGGGTTGGCGGATATCAACCGCGCGTTCGAAGAGATGGGGCGGGGCGAAGGTGCGCGTTCCGTGATCACCTACGGCTGATTATCGACCAACAGACCAAATTGCAAGTCGATTCAAAATCGACTGGGAGAGATTTTCATGAAGACCAAAGCAGCAGTACTGTACGAAATCGGTTCTCCACTCGTCATTGAGGAGCTGGAGCTGGAAGGCCCGAAGGCTAACGAGATTTTGATCAAATATACCGCGAGCGGTATCTGCCACAGCGATTACTCTTTTCGCCATGGCGTCATCAAGAGCGAGATTCCCTCGGTGCTGGGCCACGAGGGCGCCGGCGTGGTGGAAGAGGTGGGTCCCGGTGTTACCGACCTCAAACCGGGCGATCACGTCATCGCCTCGCTGACTCCGGCCTGCGGCAACTGCCTGTTCTGCCTGGAGCGCAAACCGTTCATGTGTGTCGAGATGGGCAAGGTCATCTGGCAGGGTTGCCTGCCGGACGGCACCACCCGGCTGAAGAATTCAAAGGGTCAGGCGATTCGCCAGCTGGTCGGTGTTGGCACCTTCTCCGAGCGGTCGGTGATCCCCGCGGGCAATGCCGTCAAGGTCGATAACAACGCGCCACTGGATACCGTCTGCCTGATTGGTTGCGGTGTTACCACGGGAGCGGGCGCCGCGCTCAACACGGTAAAGATCAATCCCGGCGATAGCTGTGCGGTGATCGGTTGCGGTGGCGTCGGACTTTCGATCATTCAGGGCGCGCGCATTGCCGGCGCCAGCATGATCATCGCCATTGATCCCGTCGCCCAGAAGCGTGAGCTGGCGAAGAGTTTGGGCGCTACCCATACCATCGACCCCACGGCGGTGAACCCGATCAAGGAAGTCCGCGCGCTGAGTCGCGGTGGAGTGCATTTTGCCTTCGAGGCCCTTGGTTTGAAAGCGACCATCGAGCAGGCCTGGTCCATGGCGCGTGCCACGGGCACGGCGGTGATCGTCGGCGTGCCTTCGACCGACACCGAAATCGATTTGCCGGTGCTGGGTTTCTTTGGTGAGAAACATTTCAAGGGCTCCGCCTACGGTACCTCAGTGCCGTCCAAGGACATTCCCAGGTTCGTTGATCTCTACATGAAAGGCGATCTCAAACTCGATGCCATGATCACCAACCGCATCCGACTCGAGGATGTCAACGACGCCTTTGATGCCATGAGCCGTGGCGAGGGCGCTCGCTCGGTGATCATGTACAACTGATTCGAGCATCGGCGCTTGCTCGCCACTATTATTAGCTGGGACGGAAGTTATTAGCTGGGACGGAAGTATTAGCTGAAACGCAAGTTGCAACGACCCGCGGGGCCGGCGTTTCGCGGGTCGTTGCATTTTAGGGATTCGACAGGGCGGAGTGATAGACAAATGAAACGATATTCAACCACGTTATTGGCCGATGATTTCGTCTTTCTTGAAGGGCCCCGCTGGCATGCTGGCCGGCTCTGGTTGTCGGACATGTTCGGCAAGACGGTTTACGCGGTCACTCCCGAGGGCAAAAAAGAAGCGATTGTGCAACTCCCAAACCGCCCCTCCGGATTGAATTTCATGCCGGACGGTTCGCTGGTGATTGTCTCCATGGTCGACCGCAAACTGATGCGCTGGCACGGCGGTGAATTGACGGAGTACGCGGATCTGTCGGCCAAGCTGGCCTATGACATCAATGACTCCGTATGTGCCGCCAATGGCGACATTTACGTCGGCACCTTCGGCTATGACGTCTTCGCTCACCAAGCGCCCAAGCCCGCGACACTCACCCTGGTCAAGGCCGACGGCACGGTAAAAACCGCTGCTGATGATATTCACTTTCCCAACGGCGCGGTAATCACGCCAAATGGCAAGACCCTGATTATTGCGGAAACCTTCGTCAATCGCGTCACGGCATTTGATCGGGCGGAGGACGGCACGCTCAGTAATCGCCGCGTATTTGCCGATCTGGGTCATTATACGCCCGACGGTATTTGCCTCGATGTCGAGGGCGCGATCTGGGTCTCCGCCTTTGAACAGGGGGAGTTTATTCGAGTGCACGACGGCGGCGAAATTTCAGCCAAAATCGATATTGGAGGCAGACGAGCAGTGGCCTGTAACCTCGGTGGCGACGATGGCAGGACCCTGTTCTGCCTGATTTATGATGGCGATCTTGACGATATTCCCAAGGGCGCGCGCAACGCTAGGATCGAGACAGCGCGAGTTGACGTCGCGGGAGCTGGCAGCCCGTGAGCCACTATCAGTAGGAACAGGTCTTTAGCAGTAGGAACAGGCCTTTAAAACAGAGAGAGGACGACTACAAAAAAACCGGGTCCAGGCCCGGTTTTTTTGTGCGTGCTCTTGACTTCGGTGCTGTTTGACTCAAGCCGCTTTTCTGGAGGCCGCGGCAATTTTTTCCGCCGGCAGGTTGAACAGGTCGATACAGTTCAGACCGAGGATTTTATCCTTGACTTGCGGCGTTACCAGCTTCGCGTGCTCGTTGAGCATCTCCATGGAATCCGGCCAGGTTGAATCACTATGGGGGAAGTCGTTGGCCCATAACAGGTGGTTCTCATTCATGCGGTGGGCGCAGCCGAAGGCTTCCCAGTCGTCCTGAAACGTCAGCCAGACATTTTCGCGGATGTATTCACTGGGGTCACGAGGCAGTAAACGGCCGTGTTTGCCGTAACCGTGACGCGTCACTGCATGGTCCATGCGCGACATAAAGTGGGGCAGCCAGCCGGCATCGCCCTCGGCGCCGACGAATTTGAGTTTCGGGTGGCGCTCGAAAACACCGCCCAGGGTAAACAGACCGATGAGATCCTGAATGGCGCGAATCAGTTTCATGAAGCCGTTGAGTCGATGGCCGCGGAACTGACTCATCGCGGCGGCGCTTTCCTTCGACGTCAGGATGTGAAAGCAGATCGGCAAATCCATATCGACTGCGGCTTCCCACAGGGGATCGTAATAGGGCTGATCGTAATCCTCCTTGATCGGCGTGCCCGGCATCATAACGCCGACAAAACCTGCTTCCTTAATGCGTCGGAAGTCTTCAATGGCGGAATCGACATCGAGGATGGCGGTCTGGCCGAGACCGAACAGGCGGGCGGGTTCGGCCTCGCAATAGGCTTGCAACCAGCGGTTGTAGGACTTGAACAGGGCGTCCTTGTAGAGCGGGTCATTGGCGTTACACAGGACCATGCCCACCGAGGCGTAGATAATTTCCGCGTTGACGCCGTCCCGATCCTGATCGGCGGCACGCTGTTTGGGATTCCAGCCGCTCGGGTGCAGATCGGCAAATTTACGGTTTGGGCCTTCCTTGGGCATGATTTCCTTGGGAATACCCGCGGCCGACATGAGGCCCAGGTCGAGGGGCCGTTTGATGCCGTCCCAGAGATAGCCTTCGCCACCCTTGCCATCATCGACGATACGGGGGACGCGGTCCCGGTATTTGGGGTCAATATGCTCCGAATAGGCTTCGGGCGGTTCTACGATATGTGAATCAGCGGATACGACGAGTGCCATGGGGCCTTACCTCCTGCGTTATTGACGCGTTCAAGCTGTCGAATAGGTTGGTTAGTGATGACGCTACTCGGAAACGGTGTTGGAAACTGAAATACCGAAAGCAGCGCTATAAAAAGTTTCCTGGGGCCTAGTGGACTGGATTCGCGCGCGAAAATCAAGCGCCGGGAGTGAATCCCCGGCGCCAGATCAGGCGTCATCCGCCTTACATCATCGCTGGCAGCCCGGTATGGGCGGTCAAGCCACCGTCGACGATATAAGCCGCGCCGGTAATAAATGACGCTTCATCGGAGGCCAGGAACAGAACCGTATTGGCGATCTCCACCGGCAAACCCAGCCGGCCGATCGGGTGGGCCTTGGCCATTTTTTCCCTCACCTTGCGGCTGTGTTCGGCATCCAGGGCGGGAATGGCGCCGCCGCCGGCAACGCTGACGTAGCCGATACTGGCGCTGCCGGCACCGGTCAGGCCCTTGATTGCCGGAGTATCGATGGCGCCGGGGCAGACGCAGTTCATGCGTACACCAAACCGGGCGTTCTCGATGGCGGCCGAACGAGTAAAGTTGATAATCGCCGCCTTGCCGGCATTGTAGGCGGCCATGCCGTAGTCACCGCCGGTGCCTGAAATGGAGGCGGTGTTGACGATAGCGCCGCCGCCCTGTTCGATCATGATGGGCAGCACATATTTGGTGGCCAGAAACGGCGCGGTGACATTGACCGCCAGGGTTTTGTTCCAGCCTGACAGTGACAGGTCCTTGACGGCCCCTATTTCCAGGGCGGTGGCATTGTTATGCAGGATATCGAGCCTGCCGAAAGTATCGACGGCATGTTGAATCATCGCTTTGGTCGCTTCCTCGTCGGCCACATCGGCAACAAAGGCCGTGGCGCTACCACGGGCTTTGGCGTTGATGTTTTCCGCCACCTGTAGGGCCTTATCCCGGTTGATATCGACCACGACTATTTTCGCGCCCTCTTCGTGCATGCGCAGCGCCGTGGCCTCGCCGATGCCCGAGCCGCCACCGGTAATCAGGGCGACCTTACCTTCCACTCTTCCAGCCATGGGTTTTCTCCTGTGTTGTCATTGACTTGATCGAATCGGGCATGAATTTCCACAGGTACCTAGGCGGTATGCTGTTTGACAAAGTCACCGATGCGAGCAATCGCCTCCCGGCCTTCGGGGAGCATGGGGGCGAACAGGTGCCAGACATGGACCATTTCGTCCCAGATTTCCAGAGTTACATCGACGCCCACCGCCCTGGCCCTTTCCGCCACGCGAGTGGCGTCATCCAGCAGGGTTTCAAGCTCGCCGACCTGAATCAGCAGAGGTGGCAGGCCCGCATAATCACCATGGAGCGGTGAAGCAGTGGGTGCACGATAGTCGCCACTATCGCCCATGTACAGGCGCGCCATGCCCATCAGGCCGCCGGGCTCGACCATGGGATCGAGGTCGACCTTGGTTCTCATGGATGCGCCGCTGCCTTCCATGTCGGTCCAGGGGGAGATGGGTGCCGCGGCGGCCGGCAGTGGCGTACCACTGCTTTTCAGGCTGAGCAGCGTTGCCAGGGTCAGGCCGCCGCCAGCGGAATCGCCGGAAATGGCGATTTTGCCCTGGTCATAGCCCTGGTCCAGCAGCCATCGATAAGCCTTAGTGGCGTCCTCGACCGCGGCAGGGTAGGGGTTTTCCGGCGCCAGGCGGTAATCCAGGGCCAGAACACGGCAGTGGGCCGCCCGGGACAGGGCGGCCGTCAGGCCGCGATGCGTGGCGACGGAGCCGATCACATAACCGCCGCCGTGGAGGTAGAGCAGCACCCGCTTGGAGTCAACACCGGGGGCATCGAGCCACTCAGCCGGAGTGCCGTCCACATCGACGCCGGTGACGCTGACATCTTCTGGCGGCGTGGCAAAGCTTTTCGTCGCCTGGACAAAATTGTCGCGCATTTTGTCCACCTTGTTTTTCATTTTTTCGTAGTCGGAGGGGCCCGGATAGTTTTTCCAGAGCAACTCGATCAGTTTTTTGTTTTCGGCACTGGCCATGGTCTTGTTCCTTAATCGGGTAACTTTGTTTTCGTTTAGCCTTTAATAATTAGCCATTAAATTGGCAGGACTAGAAATTCGCGGTACTTACTCAGCCTAGTTTGGCGGCCAGAAAGGCGCCAATTTTTTCCACCGCTGCCTGTCCTTCATCCAGCATGGGGGCAAAGGCATGCCAGACATGGAACAGTTCCGGCTCATCCAGCAGTTCCACTTCGACGCCGACGTGGCGCGCCTTGTTGGCGACGGTGATGGCATCATCGTAGAGAATCTCCCGGCCACCGACGTGGATGCATAATGGCGGCAGGCCGTTCATGCTGGCGAACACCGGTGAGGCCAGGATGTTTTTCGGATCGACACCATTCAGGTACTGGGCGCCCAGGGAGTAGAGCCCTTCGGGTTTGACCATGGGGTCGGAGTCAGCTCTCGTTTTAACCGCCTCGGCTTCCCCGGTCATATCCGTCCAGGGTGAAATCAATACCCCGGCGGCGGGCAGGGGATCGCCGGATTTACGAAGGTTGACCAACGTCGCCAGGGTCAGACCGCCGCCGGCGGAGTCGCCGCCAATGGCGATATTTTCCGGCTTGTAGCCGTGGGTCAGCAGCCACCGGTAAGCGGTAGTGGCGTCCTCGAGGGCGGCGGGGAAGGGGTTCTCCGGCGCCAGGCGATAATCGATGCCCAGCGTTTTTGCGCCCGAATGGCGTGAGATGTTTTGCATCAGATAACGGTGGCTCTTGATTGAGCCGATCGCGTAGCCACCGCCATGGAGGTAAAGCACGACTTTGTCGTCGGTAGCGCCCGGAGCAATAAGAAATTCTCCCGGTATGCCGTCGACGTCCACGGCCTGCATCACGACATCATCGGGCACCTTAAAGCGGGCGCCGCCTTCATCGAGGTTTTTCCGTTCATCCTCGAGGCTCAATGAGCCCAGTGGTGGTTGTTTGGCGAAGATCGCGAGCAGCTTGCTTAGTTGTTGCTGGGACATGGTTGACCCCCCCCTGATTAATCAAAAATTAGATAATGGAAATCTGGCTGTTCTGGTTTTGACGCTGTTTTGGTTTTGACAATGGTGTGCTCAGCCCGCGCTGGTGAAGGCCTTGCGCAACACCGCCGCGGCTTCACGCAGAAACTGCTTGCCTTCGTCCAGGGCACCGGCCATGGACACAAAGCCGTGGATTTGACCTTCATAGCAGACGTAGTCAATGGGCACGCCGGCTTCCCGCAGGCGGTCGGCATAGGCCTTGCCTTCATCGCGCAGGGGATCGAAACCAGCGGTCATGATATAGGCCGGTGGTAAGCCGGTGAGATCTTTGGCCAAAAGAGGCGAGGCCATGGGGTCGTCCCACTGCGCCGGTTGTTTCAGGTAGTGATTGAAAAACCAGTCCATGGCCTGACCGGTAAGAAAATAACCCTCGTTAAAATCCTTGTAGGACTGAGTCGTCGCGCCCATGCGGGTGGCCGGGTAAATCAGCAGTTGCAGGGCCAGCCGCGGTCCATTTCTATCTCTCGCCATTTGCGCCACCACGGCCGACAGATTGCCGCCGGCACTATCACCAGCCAGTGCTATTTTGTTGGCGTCGCCACCGATATCGTGGGCGTTTTCGGCTACCCATTCAAGTACGGCGTAGCAGTCCGTGGGGGCAGCGGGAAACGGATGTTCGGGAGCTAGCCGATAGTCGGGAATCACGACGACGCAATTGGCTTCGCTGGCATAAAAGCAGGTCTCGCCGATGTGCGTTTCAGGACTGCCGATGACCCAGCCGCCGCCGTGGTAATAGATTAGTATGGGCAGCGAGTCCGACCGCGCGGCGGGACTTTTCGGAAAAATGATTTTGCTGCGAATATCACCGTTAGGACCGGGGATTTGGACTTCGCTGATTTTGGCGACCGCTGGTGCTGGCAGGCCCAGCAGGGAAGTCGTCTTGGCGAAGATTTCCCGACTCTCATCGGGACTGCCCTCGCCGAGGCCAGGACCGTCACTTTGTTCAATGCGCTTGAGAATTTCGGCTGCTTGGGAATCGAGGGTCATGAGTTCCTCCGGTATTTTTGGCTCGCTTGCGAGGGAAGCTGGCTTACTGGGATTGCAAGTTAGTGTTTTAGTCAGCACTGGATTCTATATACTTTTAGTCGCTAAAGGGACGACTCTCGGGGTTTTATTCCAGGGGCGCCGACAGCCAGAGCGGGTTGACTATTCCAGCATGGCTGGCAATGACCATTCTTAACGGAGGTGACACATGGGCTTTTCTAAAACAGGTTTGCCGTCGCCCGAGCAGGCGCTGCCGGGCCGCACGGCAACCATGCGGGTGCCGTCCGCGCATCATGTCAATGGCAGGCCATTGCAGGGTCCGTTTCCCGGACATCTGGAGCAGGCGGTGTTCGGCATGGGTTGTTTCTGGGGCGCCGAGCGGCTGTTCTGGATGCAGGACGGTGTTTACTCCACGGCGGTGGGTTACGCTGGTGGCGTGACCCCGAATCCGTCCTATGAAGAGGTCTGCAGCGGCCTGACCGGCCACACAGAAGTGGTGTTGATTGTCTTCGATCCCGCGGTTATCAGCTACGCGGATTTGCTGAAACTGTTCTGGGAGTCCCACGACCCGACCCAGGGCATGCGCCAGGGTATGGATATGGGTACACAGTACCGCTCCGCCATCTATTGCCACGGCGAGAAACAGCTGCAACAGGCGCTGGCGAGCCGGGACCAGTATCAGGCTTCACTCAAGGCGAATAACTATCC
>JBECKV010000073.1:0-6699 GCA_040235495.1 Porticoccaceae bacterium | reverse complement strand
GCCAGAATGTCGATGCTGATGCTGTAATTCCAGCGCTCGCCCGGCTCGAACAGCAAGGGCAGTTTGGCCAGCTTGCCGATCATCTCCTCCAGGGTCGATTCCATGCCCATCATGCGCTGGTCGGTATAGGCCACATCCACCGGATTGTTGGGGAACAGCCCATAAGCGAAACCGGCGGTGTGGGTGAACAGCTGACTGATAGTAGGTATGTTTCGCAGGGTTTCGGTATCGTCCAGCGCCTTGGCGCCCTTGCGCAGTTTCTTCAGCCCGGCGAACTCGGGGATGTAACGGGTCACCGGGTCATCCAGCTGAAACGCGCCTTCCTCGAAAAGGATCATGGCCGCCGCCGAGGTGACGATCTTGGTGTTGGAGTACATGCGAAAGATGGCGTCGTCGATCATGGGCCGTTGGGCTTCGATGTCCATGTAACCCCAGGTTTTGAAATCGACGACATCGGTGCCCTTGAGGATCACCGCGGACAGGCAGCTGACCAGGTTGTCGTCAACATAGCGTTGCATGGCCGCGTTGATGGGGCCGAAATCGTAGTGCGAAGGCTTTACGGTAAGCGTGTTAATGGTATTGCTCCCAGTTCGAGTTGAATATGGCCGAGGCCCGGCGTACCGGATGACGGGGGCCTCAATGTGAAAATCATTTAGCTCAGTGTAAAGCCTTCATAGCCCCTGGCCACCACCGTGTCGCATTTTTCCACATAGAGCGGAAAACCACCGATATAGGGCATAAACACCCGTGGTTTGCCGGGGATGTTGGCGCCCAGATACCAGGAGTTGGCTTCGTACACCAGGGTTTCCCGGGCGACGTCATTGACGTGGTCGACCCAGGCATCCTCGGCGGCCACATCGGCTTCGATGGTGCTCAGGCCGCGTTCGCGCAGGAAGACGATGATGTCGCGGATGTATTCCACATGTTGCTCGATGGAGGTAATCATGTTGGTGAACACCGAGGGGCTGCCCGGCCCGCTAATGGTAAACAGGTTGGGAAAACCGGCCGAACAAAGACCCAGATAAGTTCGCGGTCCTGCTTGCCACTTGTCTTTTAATTTGACGCCACCTCTACCCTGGATATCGATGGCATTGAGTGCGCCGGTCATGGCGTCGAAACCGGTGGCGAACACCAGCGCGTCGAACTCATAATCCTGATCGCCGACACGCAGACCACGCGCGGTAATCTCGGTAATGGGGGTCTGGCTGATATCCACCAGGGTGACATTGTCGCGGTTGTAGGTTTCAAAATAATCGGTGTCGACACAGATGCGCTTGGCGCCAATCACGGTTTTTGGAGACAGCAATTCCGCGGTTGCCGGATCGTCTACCCGCGCCGCGATTTTTTCGCGTACAAACCGCGCGGCGATATCGTTGGCCTGCCTGCTGATCATCAGATCGGCAAAACAGCCGTAAAAATTCAATCCCCCCATTCGCCAGCGCTGCTCCAGCTCGGCGCTAATTTCCTCGGCACTCATCTCCGAGGCCAGCCGGTCGTTGGCTTGCACGTCAAAGGCGTTGGCCTGTTGTTTACCCGCGGCACGTAATGCGGGGTAATGAGCCTTGGTCTCTTTCACGTACTCGGGATCGAGCGCCTGGTTGTATGCGGGGATCGCGTAGTTGGGTGTGCGTTGAAAGACCGTCAGCTGCGCCGCCTGCCTGGCAATAACGGGAATCGCCTGAATCCCTGAAGACCCGGTGCCGATGATCCCCACCCGCTTGCCGCTGAAATCAACCGCTTCGTGGGGCCACTGCCCGGTGTGGTAGAGGGGGCCTACAAAGTTCTCGCGACCGGGAATGTCCGGTATATTCGCTGTCGACAGGCAACCGGTTGCCATAATGCAATAGCGGGTACTCAGGGTATCCCCCTGATTCGTGCTCACCCGCCAGCGCCGACGGCTTGCATCGTATATCGCCGATTCCACCCGGGTGTCGAACTGGATATCCCCTGCCAGATCGAAACGCTCGATCACATGGGCCACATAATCGAGCAGCTCCGCCTGAGGGGCATAGCGTTCCCGCCATTGCCACTCCTGCTGCAACTCGTCCGAGAACTGATAGGAATATTGCATGCTTTCGATATCCACGCGCGCACCGGGATAACGATTCCAGAACCAGGTGCCACCGGCGCCGCTGCCGGCTTCAAATATCCGCGCTTCGAGGCCCTGTTGACGCAGGCTGTGGAGCATGTAAAGCCCCGCGAAACCGGCACCGACAACCACGGCGTCCAGTTCCCGGGTGTCGGATTCTTGAGAAGCAGTACCAGTGCTTGGGGGCATCGAGTTAGCCAGCGGATATCGCGTCGGTCATGGCGCCCGGATCTATTCTTATAATGATCCCGCCGCCAAATTTTTCTGTTGATTTATGGCGTCCATTATTGTGCATAAAGACCGAGCTGTCACCCGGAGTGTGGGGCGGGGTTTGAAACATGGGTGAAGAGTATTTGCCTGGGTGTGGGGTGGTTTCTCCCGGGGTTTTTAGCGGGTTCTCGCCGCTACGCGCCTGAGCAATTCGACGATGCCTGGTGGGGTGGATGAATGCGTGACTTCTGGATTACCATGATTTCTCGTCCAGCAAAAATGACAAGCATCGAGCAAGCAGGCAATATCGCTTACCGGCAACCAGGGAGGCACGCTGACATGAGCAAAAATCTGGAAATAGCCAGGCAGTTTTTCGAAGCCTGTGAAACGGGAAAAGGCTGGAGCGGGTGCAAGCCATACTGCCACCCCGGCGCTACTTTCTCCGCCCAGGCAAAGGCGATTGCGGATATCAAGGCGTTGGCCGCCTACACCGAATGGATGAAAGACCTGCTAACGCCCATCCCCGACGGACATTACCAACTCAGGAGTTTTTCGGAAGATGAAGCGCGCCAGTGTGTCACGGCTTTCGCGGTGTTTCACGGCACGCAAACCGGCCCAGGGGGGCCGGGCGAGCCGACGGGAAAATCAATTGCCGCGGACTATGTTTACGCCATGGAGTTCGAGGATGGCCGTATCAGGCATATGACTAAAATCTGGCACGATGGTATCAGTCTTGAACAGCTTGGATGGACGTAATCCGGCCGATCCGGCGGCAAGGACGTCGGTCTTCATGTTCACTTGGTGAATAAAAAAGCGGCGCCCTGACGGCCCCGCTTTTTCGCTTGGTGGGACTCAAGCCTGGCTGCGGTTTGAGGCTCAATCCATCAGGGGCGTGCTGAAAAACAGGGTTTCACCGACCGCATCATCCAGGCCGTCATTATCGGTTACCACGTAAGCCTGGTCGCCGATCACGGCAAGTCCTTCCACTTTGTCAGGCGTCCAGCCCCTGGTGGCGTTAAGTTCGTCGAGCAAATCGTTGACCAGTGTTTTGCTCACCACATCGAAAACCTCGCCTTCCGCTCTGGGAGTAACGCTGCCGGGAGCAAATGTGTAGATGCGTTTGATGGCTGCCGCGGGTCCCTGCTGATTATCGCGCTCGATAACGGCGAGGCGGCCATCGTCCAGGGCGGTGATTTCGGACAGGCCTACCCAGCCGACGCTCGCGGCTTCGATGGGGTAATAGAAAAACATCCAGTTTTCACTGGCAATATCGAATACACCGATGCGCACGTGGTTTTGCGGATCACCTTGCCACTCGCGCTGGAAGGCGACATAAACCGTGGCGCCATCATTGGATAGGGCTACGCCTTCAAAGCCATTGCTTTTGGCTTTGGCGCGCACGGCGTCGGGGAGCGGATATTCAGCCAGGACATTGCCACTGGCGTCCGCGTGCACGAGGATGTTTTCAAGATTATCGGCGGGCTTGCCTTCGGAGACCAGCCAGAAGCTGCCGTCAGTGGCCCGGGCGATGCCTTCGAGATCGTAATTGACCGTCTCGCCGTCTTTCATAAGCACGGTTTGGTCGTAAATGACGGCTGGGGTGGCGCTGATATCAACGGTGTAGATACGTGATTGCTGGTAAAAGCTGTCGTGTACTGCATAGAGAGTGTCGCTGCTGTCCTGGTCGCGGCTCAAGCCGGACAGCGCGCCCCAGGGGATCAGATCCTGCTCACTGGACTTTACGCCGGGATAAGTGGGGGCGCCCTCTTGCAGTTGATAGATGGAAACGGTCGAGCGGAAACCGGCTTGCGCATCGTCCGTTTCCGCAGCCACAACAAACAGATCGCGCCCGGGCAGGGCCAGCAGTCCCTCGGGGCCAACGCCGGTGGGCAGTACTTGTTTTAATGCTGGCGCATCCGCCTCCCGCGCATGGTAAACGGCGACAAAGTTGCCGCGCTCGGAGCCAACGAACAGATAGGGTGTTTTGCCGAACCTGGCGTATTCAATGCCTTCCGGTTCGGTGCCTTTTTTGTCGGCGCGCTTTTCCGGGTAGTGACCGTGGCGTATGGCCAGATGCTCAAAAGCATTGCCGCTGTCAAACACCACATTGCCGTCGCGATCAAATACGCTAAAGCCTCTACTGCCGCCGTTCAGGTCACCTTCGTTAGCGGTAGCGAACAGGCCCTGACGCATCCAGGTGACCGCATCCGGTTCGCGGGGCAGGTCGGCGAGGCTGTCGCTGGGGTCGATCAGTTTATCTCTCTCGGTATCGATATCGTTCAGTGACACCGTGCCAGCGGGGAAATCCTGCACCACGGTGCCGGATTTCAGATTGACAATGACGATGTGGTTGTTTTCCTGAAGGGTAACGACGGCATGATTATGCTTGCCGATATCGACAAACTCTGGCTCCGGATCGGCCGGTGCAAGCGCTGAAAGGCCGCTCAGATCCACGTGTCGCAGCTGCCATGAGGCCGGGTCACCCACCGTGTCGATAATATTCAAAAAGCCAGCCGGCAGTTGGGGCAGGCCGCCTTCAACACCGCTGACCTCGACGTCTTCATCCCGCTCGTTTTCAATGACCACGGCGGCGAAGCGACCGTCCGGGCTGACGGCGGTGGAATCCGGCTGGCCGCCCATATCGAAAATCCGCACGACCGAGCGGCTTTCAATATCAATAACCACCAGTTCGCCGGAGGGCTCGGTAAAGCTTGCCGAGGTGTTGACGCCCACCAGCGCGTAGCCACCCTTTACCGTTACCGACGTCGGTTCGCCATCCAGATCAATAAAGCCAGCAGCGGTGGGATTGGCGGGACTGCTGATGTCGATAAATCCGAGGCGCTCTTTTTCGCTATCGGTATAGATCAGTGTTTGTCCGTCCTCGGAGGCGGCGATGATTTCCGCTACCGTTTCGTCTTCGTGTTGATCGCCATTTTCGAGATCAAGGTTTTGATAGATGGGAAATGTAGCGATGCGGCGAAAGTTTTCGAAATCACTATCGGTGGCGAAGACCGGAACACAGCAGGCCGATGCGATGGCGGCTGCCAGCAGGCTGGTTTTCAGCTGGGATGCTTGGGTGGGTTTCATTGGCATGGCCTTTTTTTGTTGGTGAGTAATGACGTAGTCGATAGGTGATAAAAACACCACCCCGTGGCGCCGACCCCTGCCAGACAGAGGGAAGGATCGGACAGGGGTCGCCACGGAGCTTGGGCTGAATCCTAGGTCGCGAGTGTTACCAGTACGTGAAGGTATTGTGAAAGCTCTCTGAACCTGCCCAGGTCGCAAATGGCTGGCACGGGACATGCATGTTCCGATTGATGCCGGGCTAGCGTGGTCTGGTGTGGCCCGGAACCGGGAATCAAAAACCCGGGTGCGTATCGCTCGTTGCCGATCCATGCGCCAGCAACGAGCAAAAATCAGGTTGG
The DNA here is from genome assembly GCA_040235495.1 of Porticoccaceae bacterium. Lineage (GTDB taxonomy): Bacteria > Pseudomonadota > Gammaproteobacteria > Pseudomonadales > Porticoccaceae > HB2-32-21. The sequence goes on along the minus strand of JBECKV010000073.1, from coordinate 975 downwards.
AAGGGAGCAATGGGGCTCGCTGGTCTGTATTCACTACAGATGTCAGTGGGCCTTTTTTATTTTTGGCAAGACTCTTATGTGGCAGCCTATCAAGCGGTTCGGCTCAACCGGTGGCGTTGAAAAATGCAGGTGCGGCGCGTGAGTGTGGCGCTCAATGCATCAGTTACCGCCGAGGCCGCCGCGCTTACTATCCAGCGCATCGGCATTATCGGTAGCGGTCCGGTGGGCGTGCGTCTGGCCCATGAGTTGCTAAAGAGCAATCCCGGGGCATCGGTGCACCTTTTCGGTAACGAACCCTGTCAGCCCTATAACCGGATGCAGCTCTCGGCCGTGCTGGTGGGTGAAGTGAAGCGAGAAGCCGTCTACCTCGATCTGCCGGATAGCGAGCGCCACCCAAACTTTAAATTCTCCATTTCGGTGATTACCCGCATCGATCCGGTGCGTAAAACATTAACCGCTGCCAACGGTGAACTGCACGAATTTGATGTGCTGGTTCTGGCCACCGGCGCACGCGCCCATGTGCCGTCCATAAATGGTGTTAACCAAAAGGGTGTTTATACCTTTCGCAATTTGAAGGACACGGACGCCTTGTTTGCTCGGCTGACCAGCGCCCGGCAGGTGGTCGTCGTGGGTGGCGGTCTGCTCGGCATCGAAGCGGCCCGGGGTTTGCGTCGCTTTAACACCCAGGTGACGCTGGTGCAGCAGGGGCCCCGACTGCTGAATCGCCAACTCGATGAAGAGGCATCAGCGCTGTTGCGGAAGAAAGTCGAAGAGAGTGGTATTCGCGTCATTGTTAATGCCGGGGTGCGGGAAATTCGCGGTGAGAACAGGGTGACGTCCATCCTCACCAATGATGGCGAGGAGGTGGACTGCGACACCGTGCTCTTGTGCGCCGGCATTACACCCAATGTGGAACTGGCCCGGAATGCGGGGCTTACGGTGCGCCGTGGCATTGTCGTGGATGATCAGTTGCTG
>JBECKV010000063.1:0-7786 GCA_040235495.1 Porticoccaceae bacterium | reverse complement strand
GATGGTTTGCTCAACTTCCGGGGGCATACCGAGGCTGTGCAATTGCAGGGCCTGAGTCCCACCCATGCGGCTACCCTTGAAACGCCATTATTGGCCGAGTTGCCGGATTTCGCCCATTTGCGCGATGGCGAGATTATTCTGTCCCGCGTTCTGGTGGCCAAGCTGGGTATGACTATCGGCGACAAAGTGACATTCATTACCGCCGGCGGTGGCAGTCAGGCCAACACCAGGGCTTTGGCCTTGCCAAAAATCCGGGTGTTTACCCTGGCTGGGCAGTACCAGACCCATACCTCCATCGATGCCCTGCTTGGACTGGTGGACCTGGCCGTGGCCAGTGAGCTGGCGGGCTATCCTCCAGTGCACGGCAGTGGTCGGGATCCCTACGCCCAGGGCCTGAAAATTTCCGTCGCCGATGTGTTTGCCGCCCGTGATGTCGCCTATGAGCTGGTGGAGCAACTGCCGCCCGGTCACAGCTTCATCGACTGGTATCACACCCATGGCAACCTCTACATGGCGATTCAGATGTCGCGCAAGCTGGTGGGTTTGCTGGTGTTTTTGATAATCGCGATCGCCGCCTTTAACGTGGTCGCCATGCTGATTATGTCGGTGATCAACAAACGCGGTGAAATCGCGATTCTGAAAAGTCAGGGCGCCAGCAACCGGGGGATTCTGGCTATATTCCTGGTGCAGGGTACGACTATTGGCTTGTTCGGCGCCCTGCTGGGCGCCTTGTTGGGCTGTATCGGCGCCTGGTATGTGTCCGATCTGCTGGCCGGGCTGCAAACCCTGATGGGCGTGCGCTTTCTCGATGTCAGCGTTTACCCCATCGACTATCTGCCCTCGGATCTGCGGCTCGCTGATGTCGCCCTGGTCGTGGCCATGGCCCTGGTACTCAATCTGCTGGCGACGTTGTATCCGGCCTGGCGGGCGGCGCGGGTACAGCCTGCGGCTGAATTACGCTACGAGTGAGTCGGGTTCCAGGACGGCTTACTGGTTTTGGCTGCCGCCGGAGTCTGAAGCTTTTTGCCGCGCCACCCTGAATTCCTTGCGCTCCTGCCAGTTCTTCACCACGCGCCAGCGCCACAGCAGGCGGATCGTAATATAGCCCAGTGTCCCGCTGACCAGCCCGCAAACCACGCCCCCCAGGGCGATAGGCAGATACACGGCCATGCCCTGTTCGGAGAACCAGGTCCAGGTGAAGTGGAAGGCGGGGAGGGGATGTTCATTGCCCAACAGGAACTGACCCACTTTGTACAAAAGAATGGTCAGTGGCGGTATGGTAATGGGGTTGCTCAACCAGATCAGCAGTACCGAAATCGGTAGATTGCAGCGAAAAATAAAAGCCAGGGCGGAGGCCAGCAGCATCTGCCCTGGAACGGGCAGGAACGCGCAGAAAAGGCCGACGAACACGGCGCCCGATACCGAATGGCGGTTCAGGTGCAGCAGATAGGGGTCGTTGACGATGGCGGCCATCCAGCCCGTGCGCGCACGATTGCCTTTGCTGATTCCCAGTCTTTCAGCGGAAGGCAGCCACCGGCGGATGGTTTTTCTGGGCATGGGATTACTGCGACACGATTCCCGCGCATTATGCCGATTTTAGAATCACGGCACTAGGTGGTCGCGGGATTTGTTCGGAGCTGAGCGGCTGCATTTTGTCTTCGTTTAAGCGCATTTGAAAAATTGTCAGACAATAAGGTTGAATTTTGTCATTATGTTACGTATAACAGGAGTTTGGTCAGACGATCCAGGGTTTGAGGTGCGGCAAAATATCGCTTCCCAGGTCGCGAGCAGCGCTGTTGATCAACTTTACGAGCGCTTGCGCGGTCGTATCATTCACGGCGAGATTGCGGCCGGGACCAAGTTCAGCGAAGCCGAGCTGTGCCGGGACTACGGCGCCAGTCGCAGCACCGTGCGAGAAGCCATTACCCGGCTAGAGTCCGTCTATCTGGTGTCCCGCCGGGCCAATGCCGGCGCCCGGGTGGTCGAGCTGAATGTCGGTGAGTTGCTGGAAATCTACCAGGTGCGTGAAGCGCTTGAAGGCATGGCCTGCCGGCTCGCCGCCGAGCGTATGAACGACATCGCCATCGATGAGCTTCGAGCCTTGCTGCGGGCTCATATGGAAAGCAGTGAGTTGCAGGCGGGCCGCGCTTATTATCAGAAAGAGGGCGATCTGGATTTCCATTACCGCCTGGTGCAGGCCAGCGAGAACAGCAAGTTGATCCACCTTTTGTGTGACGAGTTGTATACCAAGGTGCGCATGTACCGCTATCAGTTCGGCATGGTTAGCCCGAGGGCGGTAAATGCTTACGCCGAGCATCAACATATTGTCCAGGCCATAGCCGACCGCGACGGCGAAATGGCGGAAATGCTGATGCGCCGGCATATCAGAGCCTCGCGCATCAATATCGAGCGGCAGATACGCGGCCGCTGAGCGGGCGCTTTTGCAATTGAAAGGATAAACTACCCCAGCCAGGAGAGGATGTAACATGTCCGGAAATTCAAGCCCCGGCGGCCGTTTTCGTGCCGCCATCGAAGCCAATAAACCCTTGCAGGTGGTGGGCACTATCAACCCCTACTGCGCGATGATGGCCGAGCGTATCGGTCACCAGGCCATTTACCTGTCCGGTGGTGGTGTCGCTAATGCTTCCTACGGCCTGCCTGACCTGGGCATGACCAGCCTCAATGACGTGCTGGAAGATGTGCGTAGAATTACCGCGGCGACCGAGCTGCCGCTGCTGGTGGATATCGATACCGGCTGGGGCGGGGCCTTTAATATCAGTCGTACGGTGAAGGATATGATCCGCGCCGGCGCGGCTGCGGTGCACATCGAGGATCAGGTGGCGCAGAAACGCTGTGGTCATCGCCCGAATAAGGAGATCGTCAGTCTGGAAGAAATGGTGGACCGGGTTAAAGCCGCCGCTGATGCCCGCACTGATGACAATTTCTTTATCATGGCCCGCACCGACGCCTTTGCTCAGGAAGGCCTGGAAAAAGCCATCGAGCGCGCTCAGGCCTGTGTCGATGCCGGCGCCGACGGTATCTTCGCAGAGGCGGTCAATGAGGAAGAGCACTACCGCGCCTTCCGGGCGGGCCTTGATGTGCCTCTACTGGCTAATATCACTGAGTTTGGTCAGACTCCGCTGTACAATAAGGCCGAGCTGGCTGAGTGGGGCGTCGACATGGTGCTCTATCCGCTATCGGCCTTTCGCGCCATGAACAAGGCGGCGGAAACGGTTTACACCAGCATTCTGGAGCAGGGCGACCAGAAAGCCGTGGTCGATATGATGCAGACCCGCATGGAGCTCTACGATTATCTCGGCTACCACGAATATGAAGAAAAACTGGATCAACTTTTTGCCGAAGGCAAAAACAAATAAGACAACATCGACAAACAAAGAGTTTTAGAGAGGAAAGACGTTATGGCAAAAGAACTATCAGGCGCTGGTCTGCGTGGTCAGGTGGCGGGTAAAACCGCTCTATCAACCGTTGGTAAGGAAGGTTCCGGTCTCACCTATCGCGGTTACGATGTTAAAGACCTGGCCGAGAACTGTGTTTTTGAAGAAGTTGCTCACCTGATTTTAAAAGGCGCGCTGCCCACCCAGGCCGAGCTCGATGCCTACCGCAGTAAGCTCCAGGGTATGCGCGGTCTGCCCCAGGCGCTGAAAGACGTACTGGAGCGCATTCCCGCCGGCGCCCATCCCATGGATGTGCTGCGTACGGGCTGTTCCTTTCTGGGCAATCTGGAAACCGAGGAAGACTTCAGCCAACAGGAAGAGCTCACCGACCGCCTGCTGGCGGCTTTCCCCTCCATCATCTGCTACTGGTATCGCTTCAGCCACAATGGCGTGAAAGTCGAGACCGAAACCGACGACGCCTCCATCGGCGGCCACTTTCTGCACATGCTGCGTGGTGAAAAACCCAACGAATTGCACGAGCGGGTGATGAACGTGTCGCTGATCCTCTACGCCGAGCATGAGTTCAACGCCTCCACCTTTACCGCCCGGGTCTGTGCTTCCACCTTGTCTGATCTGCATTCCTGCATCACCGGTGCTATTGGCTCCCTTCGCGGCCCGCTCCACGGCGGCGCCAACGAAGCGGCCATGGACATGATCGAAAATTTCACCAGCCCCGAGCACGCCGAAGAAGAGATGATGGGCATGCTGGCGCGCAAGGATAAAATCATGGGTTTTGGTCACGCGATTTATTCTGAGTCCGACCCCCGCAACGCCATCATTAAAGAGTGGGCTGAAAAGCTGGGTAAGGATGTGGGCGACACCGTGCTTTATCCGGTTTCTGTGCGCTGTGAAGAAGTCATGTGGCGGGAGAAAAAGCTGTTCTGTAACGCCGATTTCTTCCATGCCTCGGCCTATCACTTTATGGACATCCCCACCAAGCTGTTTACGCCCATATTCGTGATGAGCCGTTTGACCGGCTGGGCCGCCCACGTGTTTGAGCAGCGCGCCGATAACCGCATCATTCGCCCCAGCGCCGAATACACCGGCGAAGACCTGCGCCCGGTGCCGGCTATCGGAGAGCGCTGATCGCCGCGTGCAATGTCAGTGTGAAAACAAAACGGCAAAACAAAAAAGGGGTGCCACCAACAAGGCGCTCCTTTTTTATTTCAATAGGTTACAAGATTAATTAAGAGTGTTTTATTAAATGATGAACAGCGACTATCGCAAAGCCCTGCCGGGCACTGAGCTGGACTTTTTCGACACCCGCGCCGCCGTTGACGCCATCGAGGCCGGCGCCTACGCCAAACTGCCTTACACCTCGCGCATTCTCGCCGAGCAGCTGGTGCGCCGCTGTGAATCGGGCTCGCTGACCGATGCGCTCAAGCAACTGATCGAGCGCAAGCGGGACCTCGACTTTCCCTGGTATCCGGCTCGCGTGGTGTGCCACGACATTCTCGGTCAGACCGCACTGGTGGACCTGGCCGGCCTGCGCGATGCTATCGCCGAAAAAGGCGGCGACCCCGGCAAGGTCAACCCGGTGGTGCCGACCCAATTGATTGTTGATCACTCCCTGGCGGTGGAGTGTGGGGGTTTTGACCCCGACGCGTTTCAAAAAAACCGCGAAATCGAGGACCGGCGCAACGAAGACCGCTTTCACTTTATAGAGTGGACCAAGACTGCATTTCAAAATGTCGACGTGATCCCCGCCGGCAATGGCATCATGCACCAGATCAACCTGGAGAGGATGTCCCCGGTAGTACAGTCTCGCGAGGGTGTAGCCTTCCCCGACACCTGTGTCGGCACCGACAGCCATACGCCCCATGTCGATGCCCTGGGCGTGATTTCCGTCGGTGTCGGTGGCCTCGAAGCCGAAACCGTGATGCTGGGCCGACCCTCCATGATGCGCCTGCCCGATATCGTCGGCGTTGAGTTGACCGGCAAGCGCCAGCCCGGTATTACCGCCACCGATATCGTCCTTGCGCTCACCGAATTTCTGCGCAAAGAGCGCGTGGTCGGCGCGTATCTGGAGTTCTATGGTGAGGGCGCCTCCAGCCTCAGCATTGGCGATCGTGCGACTATCTCTAACATGACGCCGGAGTACGGCGCTACCGCCGCCATGTTTTATATTGACGAGCAAACCATTGATTACCTGACTCTGACCGGCCGCGAGCCGGACCAGGTCGCTCTGGTGGAAACCTTCGCCAAACACACCGGCCTCTGGGCCGATGCCCTGGAAAGCGCCGAATACGAGCGCGTGCTGACGTTTGATCTATCGGCCGTTGAGCGCACCATGGCCGGCCCATCCAATCCCCACGCCAGGCTCGCTACCCGCGAGCTGGCCGCCAAAGGCATCGCTGGCAAATGGGAAGAAAAACCGGGTGAAATGCCCGATGGCGCAGTGATTATTGCCGCCATTACCAGTTGTACCAACACCAGCAACCCCCGCAACGTCGTCGCCGCCGGGTTGTTGGCCCGCAAGGCGAACGAACTGGGACTAGTGCGCAAACCCTGGGTTAAATCTTCGTTTGCGCCCGGTTCAAAAGTTGCCGAGTTGTATTTGAAAGAAGCCAATCTGCTGTCCGAACTTGAAAAACTCGGCTTTGGCATCGTCGGCTTTGCCTGCACCACCTGTAACGGTATGAGCGGCGCGCTGGACCCGAAAATTCAGCAGGAGATTATCGACCGCGACCTATACTCCACCGCGGTACTCTCCGGCAACCGTAACTTCGATGGCCGCATTCATCCCTATGCCAAGCAGGCCTTTTTGGCCTCGCCACCGTTGGTGGTGGCCTACGCTATTGCCGGAACCATCCGTTTTGATATCGAGCAGGATGCCCTGGGTACCGACAAAAACGGTCAGCCCATCACCCTCAAAGACATCTGGCCCAGCGATGAAGAGATCGACGAAATTGTCGCGGCGCACGTCAAGCCTGAGCAATTCCGCCAGGTCTATATTCCGATGTTCGACCTCGATGCCGCAGAACGTGCACCGAGCCCCCTCTACGACTGGCGTCCGCAAAGCACCTACATCCGCCGCCCGCCGTACTGGGAAGGCGCCCTGGCCGGGGAGTGCACTCTTAAAGGCATGCGCCCGCTGGCGGTGCTGGGTGATAACATCACCACCGACCACTTGTCGCCCTCGAACGCGATTCTGGCCAGCAGCGCCGCTGGCGAATACCTGGCCAAAATGGGCCTGCCGGAGGAGGACTTTAACTCCTACGCCACCCATCGCGGCGACCACCTCACCGCCCAGCGCGCCACCTTTGCCAATCCCAAGCTCATTAACGAAATGGCCGTGGTCGATGGCGAAGTGAAGCAGGGTTCACTGACGCGCATCGAGCCGGAAGGCGAAGTTACCCGCATGTGGGAAGCCATCGAAACCTACATGAACCGCAAGCAGCCGCTGATTATTATCGCCGGGGCTGACTACGGGCAGGGCTCCTCCCGGGATTGGGCCGCCAAGGGCGTGCGCCTGGCCGGTGTCGAGGCCATTGTCGCCGAAGGCTTCGAGCGCATTCACCGCACCAACCTCATCGGCATGGGCGTGCTGCCGCTGGAATTCCAGCCCGGCACCACCCGCAAGACCCTGGGGCTGGACGGCACCGAAACCTACGACGTGCTCGGTGAGCGCACCTCGGGCGCTACACTAACGCTAATCATTCACCGAAAAGGCGGAGAGACCGTCGAAGTGCCTGTCACCTGCCGACTGGATACCGCCGAGGAAGTCACCGTGTACGAAGCGGGTGGCGTGTTGCAGCGCTTTGCTCAGGACTTCCTGGAGTCGAGCGTTTCCGCGTAGTGATTTTCTAGAGGACTTGCTAAGCCAACATGGAAAAGTTGATTTGTATTATCGTCTTCATTTTCTCTCAGGCTGTATCTGCCCAAGATGCAGATTATTGGGAGCTATATGAAACTTACGCCGCAGCAGACGCCGCGAAGTATCACGATATTCTTCAATCGATGGAATCTGGTGATTTAAACGCCGCGAAGGAAAAACTACTTTCATACCAGGCTGGTGAAGTTTTGGTATTGGAAAAGCTCAGGGAAGAGCGGGCTATCAAAGATAGCGCTGAGGCGGTCATAAAGTTGGTGAGGCAATACAACAAAATTTTTCTTGAACAATAATTTATCACCGGCTCATTGTTGTCGAGTATTAGGCTAAGAATTGGTGATCCGTTAATTTAACTGGTGGATATATGTCCCACGTACCCCAAATCAAAATCCCCGCCACCTATATACGTGGCGGCACCTCCAAAGGTGTGTTCTTCAAGCTCGACGACCTGCCCGCAAACTGCCAGCAGCCGGGGGAAGCGCGCGACAAACTGTTTATG
>JBECKV010000029.1:0-13099 GCA_040235495.1 Porticoccaceae bacterium | reverse complement strand
ATCGCCGCGTTTCTGACCCGTAAGTGGGCGCGCGAACTCGACTACCGCCTGATCAAGGAGCTGTGGGCCTTTACCGATGATCGCATCGCCGTGCGCTTTGCCTACGAGTGGCATGACGACTCGGGCAACTGGTTCCGCTCCTACGGCAACGAGAACTGGGAGTTCGCGCCCAATGGCCTGATGCAGCGGCGCATCGCCAGCATCAACGACTTGCCGATCGCCGGGTCCGAGCGCCAATTCCACTGGCCGCCCGGCCGGCGCCCGGACGACCACCCGGGCCTGAGTGAGTTGGGGCTGTAGCGGCGAGCGCTCGATCTCCGGCGACACCGCCCTGCGCCTCGGCCACTGGTTCGAGATCAGCCGTCTGCCACTTCGCCCTCAGTGCGAAAAGCGGGCTGACGCTTGGCCCGCAACGCGCGGGCTTTCCCCAAAATATTTGCTGAGAGTAAATTTTTTTTGAGATATCGCCCTGACGGGGTGCGACCACTCCGTGTGCTCTTTAACAGACTCCTCCTGAGATCAGGCTTGAAGCGGGCTGCGTCGATGCCGAAGTAGCCGACGTTGGTATCAACGTCCTTCCGAGGCCACATCTGTCCGCGTTTCGACGAGGCAGGTAACCGGCGCTCCCAAAGCTGCGGCGGCTGGTGCGATTTGCACCGAGGGCCGGAAGACTAGCGGCTATCTCGCGAATCTCGCTCTCTGGGATAAAGAGCCAGACTTTGTGGAGCGCCTGCGTTACCAAGGGCTCGCATGCCGCCGCTACATGGATGACATAACTGCCTCGGCACCCTACCCGCTTAACAAGGCTCAACTCAAAAAAATTATTTCGTAGATCTATGGCACCCTTGGTTCTTATGGCACCCTTGGTTTTCGCCAGTTCAACCCCGAAAGAACGACGCATAAAATATCGACTGGCCGAGACCGGATGGAAGTAACTGGCCTAAACGTCAATACTGCCAAGCCCTCAATGCCGAAGTATCGGCGTAACCAGATACGAGCCCAAGTATTTCAATGTGAGCGGGCCTTCGAAAGCGGTGAGCGCTCGCAAGCGTACTTGTCGAAGTGGCGGAATGCCTCGGGCAACGTCGGCACCATGAAACGATTCAACCGATGAAGCTAAGTCTTTGAGAGATCAATTAACTGCAGTGAAGCCTCTACGTGCGTAAGACAGATAGTTAAACTACCGATCTGTTCATAATTAATGCACCATGTCACGCGCCTAGTGGGAGTCTGCGATCTCTACCCGGCGCGCGCCGTCCTCCTGCCAGACGAAGTCCAGGCGCACTGGCCGTCGTGCCGGAGACGATAAACCATGCGGGAGAGCCAGGCACCCGGTTGATGACGCGAGCCGGGACCCACTCTGTACTTTCCAGGGCGAAGCGAGGCGAACGAGCGCTCACAAAATCAACACGTATTTCAAAGCACGTGACAGCCTGCGTCCGGCATTGCCGGCTGCGTGCTTATTGTTATTGTTCGGCAGGCTGCAGATGAATCAACTCGATGTGCATCATCAGCGCCGCGTTCGCCGGGATGATATCTTCAATCGCCCGGGCGCCATAAGCCATGCCAGGGGGAATCAGCAACATGCGCTGGCCACCACTGCGCATACCCACCACGCCAACGTTCCAGCCTTCCATCACGCCGTCATCCCCGATCACAAAGGATACCGGGCGACCTTCATCGCGCGAGTTGAAAAACGACCGTCCCCTGGCGCCATCCTCGTCCAACCAGCCGCGGACATGGATGGTTGCAATATCACCGACCTGCGCGGGATTGCCCTCGCCTGCCTTGAAATCCCTGATTTTCACCCCCCCGGCAAGGGTGTTAAACGATTCGGCAATCGCCCGGGAATCGTGCAACATCCCCAGGGCCAGGAGCGAAACTAGCAGCAGTCTTGCGCCGGTAAAAACATTCATATCGCACCTCTACTTGCTGGTTCCTGGACTTCCTGGACTTACTGCGCACAAAGCGGATCGTTGGCGCCCCAACGGGACCGGCACCACTGCTTTTCTCCAAGCAGTGCGTGCCCGGCGGTACTCGGGTGGAAACAATCACCGCCGTTGACGTGTTGAGAATCAAACCTCACGTCGAAGATATCGACAAATTGCGCATTACCGAGTAAGCCACTCTGTTGGTATTCGCTGAGTACATTGCCGAGGATCGGGTTGTAGGTATCCCGAATCGCCGCATGAAATGCCTTACGGCGCTGACAATTGGCCCCATCACCGGGGTAGACCGTATCCGGATCCTCCCGCGAGGTGGAACTCGCGCAATCATCCGCTGCGTTCTCGAGGAGGTTCTGACAGGGTACGAACGGCCATGCCAATAGCCGGCAATAGAAATCGCCGCGCTTGGCGTTCCACAGCCAGTAGATGTCCGGGATACTGGCGATTTGCAGGGTGACGTCCTCGGGGAACGGCGCGCCCGCCAGCACATCCAGCCCGGCCCGATATTGAGTTTCAAACAGGCCTGGATCAGTCATTTCCGACATGGAGTCCGCGCAGACATCATTGCTGCCGAGAAGGATGGTAACCATGCCGGCCTTACCGGAAGGCATGTTGACCGCCTCTTGGGCCACGCGTTGTGCCTGGCCGGCGAAATGCGCCATCACCGACCCGCTCATCGCCTGATTCAGGAAACGATCACGCTCTCCGTTGTTTTCGTCGTAGTGGTCGCTGTCGGTCCTCTCCAGACGCTCATTCAGGCTTTCGACGATGTCGCCACCATCGTAACCGGTTGACCAGACCGTTTGATGATTGGGGTCCCCGATGGTGCCATTAGCAGCCTCACCCTCGCCGATCGAATCGCCGATGTTGAACTGGTTGATGGGCACCGGCTCCTGATTCTGCTCGGGCTCGCAAAATTCATCACAACCGTCACCAGGGCTTGTATTTCCGTCATCACAGGATTCGTTGTATTCAAGCGCTCCGTTACCGCAAAAGGGTACTGCCGCGCAGGCGTTGGCGCCGCACAGTCCGGGATCACAGGAATCAAGACCACAACAGAAACGGGATGACGGTTTACCCCCGGTTTTACCTGGACAATCGCCGCAGCCGAGACAGTCCTCGCCCGCGTTGCAGATACCGTCATTGTTGCACTGCGCGGGGGGACAGATACCGCAATCAGAGGCGCAACTGTCACAGCTTTCACCCGTACCGCAGACTCCATTTCCGCAGATTTCGGCGCTCGCGCAATCGAGGGGGCAACTGGCCACGGTTTCACCGCCCTTGCACTGACCATCGCCACAAACCGGCTTGGCGGCGGCCGCCCCACCGCTGTATGACAAGCAGATCGCCGCGAACAGAGCCGCGAACAGAAAAGGGGCCACCCAAAGCCCGTGAAAGCAGCTGCCAGACTGTTTTCGTTCCATCTCATTCACCTCCCTGCGTCTGGGGAGCGTACTCCCTCCCTTCCCTGGCGGTCAATCGCCTAATCATCCCGAAAAGCGGAATTGGCACCCCTTCAGTACTCGAAAATCCAATTATTTCAAAGTGGGGTGTTGCATGGCGTTTGTCAGCAGTGCCGTGGAGTGGACTTACTCGCGATAGGTAGACACTTCTGGGCTATTTTTTCGACTTGCCCCGAATTCCGGGCACTCCCGAGCCTGATTTTGAGGCCCGCTCAAAGGCCTCCTGGCTGACACCACCGAGATGGCTGTGACGGCGTACCGTATTGCCGCCGGTGAGCCTGGTCGTTAAGCCTTATAGAAGCCAGCGTCGAGGGCGTTAATTTGGGCCGATTGGGTGTGCTGGAGAGTTTTACTCAATATGCAGTCGTTTTAACTGGCGTACAAAATTACCGCGGTCAACGCCCAGAGAGCGAGCCGTGGCTGCCTTGTTGCCCTTGTATTTCTCCAGCCGGTCATTAATGATTTTCCGCTTATAGTCGTCGACTGCCTCATTTAAAGGAATATCGAGCCAGGGCTCGGGTTGATTTTTTGCAACACCATCGGATTTGACCGGCAGTATTTCCAGACCCAAATGCGAGGCATCGAGTTCTATTATTTTATTGGCATCCTGACCTTCACTTAATGCCCGAATCACCGCCCTGGAAAGGGTATGTTCCAGTTCACGTATATTGCCGGGCCATGGCGACTTCATCAGACATCTTTTAGCTACATTGCTTAACCGTACGCCCCTGACACCCATGCGTCGATGGTCTCGTTCCAGAAAATAACCAGCGAGCGGCAGGATATCGTCCGGACGTTCCCTTAAAGGTGGAATAACCAACGGGTATACGCTAAGGCGATGGTAAAGGTCGGACCGAAAGCGCCCTTCGGCCACTTCCTTTTTCAGATCCCGGTTGGTTGCGGCGATTAATCGGACATCAATATTCAGATGGTTGTCGCTGCCAATGCGTTGTATCTCTCCGTTCTGTAGCGCGCGCAGCAGTTTTGACTGGACAGCCAGGGGCAGTTCGCCGATTTCATCCAGAAAGAGCGTGCCTTCGCTGGCCAATTCAAATTTGCCCATACGGTTTTCCGTGGCACCCGAGAAAGCGCCCTTGGTATGACCGAAGAGTTCGCTTTCCGCCAGCGACTCCGGCAGCGCCGCGCAATTGACGTAAATCATGGGCTCGCTGGCGCGGTGTGAATGATGGTGAATGAAATTGGCCACCAGTTCCTTGCCGACACCGGTCTCGCCAAGGATTAGCACCGTCAGGTCCGATGACGCGACGGTTTTTGCCTCCTTCATCAATCGGTCCATTTGCTCACTCGCTCCGATGATTTCCGCGGGCGCGCTGCGCGCTGATTGACTTGCGGCGATTTCCTGCCGTCTTTCGAGCTGTTTCTCCAGTCGCTCGATCCAGCCGGCAGCGCGAACGGTCGCGGAAGCAACGCCAAGGAAGGCTGCAAAAACATCCATATCGAAATGGTCGAATGATTCCGGATTCAGGGCATCCAGGGTCACCACACCCCAGGGCATGTTGTCGATATAGAGAGTAGCGCCCATGCAATCGTGCACATAAAGATGATCTCTGGTGTTTTCTATCAGCCCATCGTACGGGTCGGGAAGTTCCGAGTTGGCGGCAAACCTTACCGGTTTTCGGCTATCCAGTATCCGTGCCAGGCGGGGGTGGTTTTGAATCGCGAAACGCCTGCCAAAGGTGTCCTGGCTCAATCCCTGAATAGCCCTGGGGATCAAAAAGCTGTTCTCTCTTTCCAGCAGGGCGATGGCATCGCAGGGAAAGTTTTTGCCAATCGCACTCAAAAGACGTTGATACCTGGCCGCCCTTGGCATGGATTGGGAAAGGTCGGCCACAATTCCGGCCATATCTAAAAATGCGGCATGTGATGTCATAAAAGCTCACCGTGACAATATGACACTAATAGTACGATGTATAAATGACATTCTAATATTTTAAGTCATTGAAAATCAATGACTATTTTTTTGGCATGCTACTTGGATGAGAGGAGAACATATTCAACAACGAAGAGCATGATGATGAATAAAGTACTGGTTGCGAGCTTACTGGCATTTTCAACCCTTACGGTCTCCGCTTTCGCTGAAACCGTAAAAGTCGAGATCAGTGTCAAGGAAACGGACGTCGCCATTGATAATGCCGGGACCGTTCAGGCCATGTGGACTTACGATGGTGCAATCCCCGGGCCGCTGGTGCGAGTGAAGCAGGGCGATATCGTTGATTTCAAGCTGACCAATGATTCTTTAAACAAACAAAGTCATTCGATTGACTTCCATGCTGCGCGGGTGGATGTACTGGATGAATTCGAATCCATAAAACCTGGCAAGACGAAAGATTTTACCTTCAAGGCGGAATACCCCGGCGTATTTATCTATCACTGTGGCTCAGACTCCATGGCGGAGCATATTTCGCGGGGCATGTATGGCGTCATCATCGTCGATCCAAAGGACGGCTATGGAAACAGCTTCCCCAGGCCTGACCGCGAGTATGTGCTGGTGCAGGGCGACCTGTTTGAAGCTGGCACCTCGGCCGATGACAGGAAAATGGCAACCGGATGGAAAGGCGTACTGATCAACGGCAAACAGTTTCACTATGACCCGGTACATGATCCCAATGCGACGCAAACCCTGGAATCAAAACCTGGCGAGCGAGTCCGTATTTACTTTGTCAACGCCATGATCAACGAAGCGGTCGCCTTCCACCCCATTGCCGGTATCTGGGAGCAGGTCTGGGATAACGGCAATCCGAAGAATGTTTCCTGGGGTTTGCAGACGGTTGAGGTCGCTCCGGCCCATGGCATGATCTTCGACATCGTCAGTCCCGCAGACCGCCCAACCAACAATGCCCTGGTTGATCATCGCATGAAACATGCGCTGAACGGCGCGATCTCGGTACTGATGAATCATCAGGATGCCCCCGCGACAAAAGGCCGTGGCGATCAAATCCTGCTGCGTTGAGCGCGCGGCATCATCGGAGACGATCAAAATGCGATTCCAATTGCTTGCCGCTGTGGTCATGTTGCTGTGCAACCTGCCGCTCCCGATCTTTGCCGCCAGTGGTCAAGAGCTGGCTATATCCCAATGCGCTAATTGCCACGCCCTTGAAGAACCACGCCATGACCAGATGCCGGCAGGCGAACGTGCGGCCCGGAAAGCGCCACCACTGTTCTACGCCGGTAATAAATTCAGGCGTGAATGGTTGACAGGCTGGCTACAAAACCCTGAACGCATTCGCCCCGCGGGCTATTTCCCACCCGATCACGTGATAGAGGGGCAGGAAGGAGACCTTGTCGATGAGGACAGCCTCCCCAAGCATCCGCGGTTGTCGGAGCAGCAAGCGGAGCAGGTAGCGGATTACCTGATGACGCTGAATCACTTCGCTTCAAGGATCGCTGACGTTGATTATCAGCCGGGCTCCATAGCCTGGAAGATGGGGAATCTTAATTTCGGAAAATTTAATGGTTGCGACGCCTGTCATCGCGACGCCCCTAACCATGGGGGGGTCTCGGGACCAGAGTTGTACACGGTCTTTGACAGACTCCAGCCCGCGTTCATTTTTTCTTATATCAGCAATCCCGTTGCCTGGGATACTCATACGCTGATGCCATACAAAGCGCTGAACCCGGACGTGATCAAAAAGCTGGTTGACTACCTGAAAGTCAACGGGGAGGACCAGGAATGAAGCTTATGCAGCTTTTAATGCTGGCCGCTGGTCTGGCCTGTGTCCTTGTTTCTCATGCCGATGGCGACGCCGCGAATGGCAAAGCCTTATACAGAAGCTATTGCTCCCAATGTCATGGGGTCAGTGGTAATGGCAAAGGCATCAATATTGCCGACATGAGCGTCCTGCCCAGGGACCACACCGACACCGGAGAAATGTCCACACGGACTGACGCGGAACTGGCCAAAGCCATCAGGGAGGGAGGAAAGTCGATAAACAAGTCTGTGCTGATGCCGGCATGGGGCGGCAATCTGAATGAAGAACAGATCGCCGACCTGGTCGCCTACCTGCGCAAACTGTGCTGTCAGAATTAGGAGGAGTTGTTTGTGTCAATGAAAATACAATGGCTGGTCGGCTTGATAGTCGGGGTATTCGCCCTTGCCGCCCATGCCGAGCTAAAACAATTTGCAATGACCATTGATGAGGTTGACCTGGAAGTCGCCCCCGGCTTTAAGACCAAGGTCTGGGGCTTTAACGGCCAGGTGCCGGGGCCTCTGTTTCATGTTCAGGAGGGGGATGATGTCGAAGTTGTGGTGCACAACAATACAACGCTCAATCACACTGTGCACTGGCATGGCCAATACCAGTTAAATACCTGGCACTCCGACGGCGTGCCGGATGTCACCCAGAAAGGCATCGAGCCGGGTGAGAGCTATACCTATAAATTCAAGGCCATCAAGGTTGGAAGTCTCTGGTACCACTGTCATGTCAACGTGCCTGAGCATGTCGGCACACGAGGCATGTGGGGGCCGTTTATCGTCGACCCGAAAAAGCCGACCCGGCTCGAGAAGAAAGTTACCAAAGATGCCATTTTGATGTTCTCTGGCTGGAATCCAGAAGTCGCGAATACTTATGGCGAAGGCGGCCATCCGAACGAGCCAATCAGTTATTTTTCAGTCAACGGCAAATCCTTCCCCATGACCCAGCCACTTCGTGTCAAGGAAGGGGACGTTCTCAGACTGCGGTTATTCGCCGCCACCATTCCGGTGGCCTTTCACCCCCATGGCCATGATGCGCTGGTGACCCATAAGGATGGGTTGCCGCTCGATAAACCCTATCCCATCGATGTCCTGAGCATGGCGCCGGGGGAAAGGTATGACGTCATCATGGAGATGAATAACCCCGGCCTCTGGATAACCCATGACCATTACGAACACCACGTTTCCAATAACGGCAAGGCGCCGGGCGGTGCGGTCCTCATCATCGAGTATGAAGGTATTGAGAGTGACGACTGGTATGTCTGGAAAGACAAGGCTTACGAACCGGATTTCTATATGAGCGAATCCCTGGCGAAGCCCTACGGGATGTACGACATCGATATCTTCAAGGGCGAAGAACCGGAAGACCAACGCCGACGGCGGTAACAATCCCAGAAGCAGGGTCTCAAACGCGCTCTGTTGCTTCCTGCGTACAGAAACCAGTTTAATCCCGTGAATGCGCTCGGTTGCGGGGTTTTTTTTATGGCGACAAGTGATCTTGATTCGCCCTCGCCTCCCCAGGCCACCGGAAAGGTGCCCTGTTCTCCGACGAAATCGCCAGGACGTGGGTGCGGCGCCATGGCAATATCTCGATATCCCGAATCAGGCGCTGAAGAATGCTATCGCTGATCAGGTTCGCCAGACGTTCTTCCATGGCCAGTGGCGTCGCCACGTCGCAGACATTGCCGGTGGAGTCCTCCACGCCAAGCAGAAGCACACTACCCGCCGTATTTGCGAACGCCACGATGGAGCCCACGCGGAAACCGATCCCCACGGCTGGTACGACGACTAGCAAGTCACGACTCTAGCGGTAGAGGCCTCGACGCTCTTCGTCATCAAGTTTTCGGGCGAGATCCTTTGTCCATTGGTTTCTATCTACCTACACCGAATACGACATTGAGAAGGACGAATGTGCCAAGCGCATGTACGATTTGATCGGTGGCACAGGCGTACCTGTCATTCAGGTGAATGGTCAAAAAATTCAGGGGTTTGACCGCCCCGGTTTCAACGCGCTGTATCGGCAACCACGCTAGTCGCGAGCCCTTTTACCCGGCTCGAAGCCCCAGCTCCGACATCGAACGATTCGCAAGAAACGGGTCGAGCAGGCGCCGCATTCTGGGTATCGTTACCCCGTCGCGTTCGTTTCAGCAGGCCCCGTCATGAACCCACAAGCGCAACGGCATTTCGAACGCATCGAAAAGGCCATTGATTTTATTCAAACCCATTTTCAGAGCCAGCCCTCGCTGGACGAGATCGCCGCCGCCGTGCACGTCAGCCCACACCATTTCCAACGTTTGTTTACCGAGTGGGCGGGGGTGAGCCCGAAGAAATTCATGCAGTACATCAGCCTGGAACACGCCAAACATCTACTGCAAAACCGGATGACGGTGCTCCAGGCCGCGCAGGAGACCGGCTTGTCCGGCACGGGGCGACTGCACGATCTTTTCGTGGGCGTAGAAGGCATGACCCCCGGGGAGTTCAAAAACGGCGGCGCCAATCTCACCATTCGTTACAGTTTCGCCGAAACCCCGTTTGGCAACGTGATCGTCGCCTCCACCGCCAAAGGGGTTTGCCACCTGTTTTTTGAAGACGACGAAACACGGGCCTTAAACGGTCTGAAGCACCGTTTTCCGAACGCCCGCTGTCAACAAATGACTGACCGATTTCAACAAGATGCGTTGTTTATTTTTCGCAAGGATTGGCAACGGCTGGATCAAATCAAACTGCATCTGGCCGGTACGCCCTTTCAGTTGAAAGTGTGGGAAAGCTTATTGAAAATTCCGCGCGGCGCCTTGACCACTTACGGCGACATCGCCCAAGACATTGGCAACCCCAAGGCGGCGCGTGCCGTGGGTTCGGCGGTCGGCGGCAACCCGGTGGCGTTTTTGATTCCGTGCCACCGTGTGATTCAACGCAGTGGCCGGATTGGCGGGTACATGTGGGGGCCAAATCGAAAAACCGCCATGATTGGCTGGGAATCCGCGCAATTGGATGCCGGCTATGAATGAGTTGACGCAACGTTTGGGGTCCCAGGATTGGCCGTCGCTGTATCGCGAATTGAACCGCGCCGGGTATGCGTTGATTCGGCAATGCCTGACCCCGGATCAGTGTGCGCAAGCGATTCAACACTATGGTGAAACGCAGGGGTTTCGCAAAACGGTGACCATGGCTCGTCACGGCTTCGGTGAAGGTAGCTATCGATACTGGCATTATCCGCTACCCACGCTTGTGCAAACACTGCGGCAACAGCTTTACCCCAGGTTGGTGCCGGTTGCCAATCAGTGGATGGCGCGGCTGCGCATCGACACGCGCTTTCCCGAGGATCTGGACGCGCTGCATCAACAGTGCCGCGACGCGGGACAATGCTTACCGACCCCCTTGATTCTGCGTTACGGCGTGGGCGGCTACAACACCCTGCACCAAGACCTGTACGGCACCGTGTATTTCCCGTTGCAAGCGGCGTGCTTTCTGAACGAGCCGCGGGAGGATTACACCGGTGGTGAATTTGTGTTGACCGAGCAACGTCCACGCGCGCAATCCAGGGCCACCGTGCTCACCCCCCGGCGGGGCGATCTGCTGGTGTTCGCCACCAACTTCAGACCGATGGAAAGCGCCCGTGGCTACGCACGCGCGACCTTGCGCCATGGCATCAGCGAGGTACGCAGTGGACACCGGTACGCCCTGGGCATCATTTTTCACGACGCGGCGGGCTGATCCATGTGGCTTTACCGTGATCTGGACGATACGACCCTGCACCAGGCCCTGCAATCCCCCAAAATCACCCTGGCCGGGCACCGCACCCCGAAGATTTATGGCACCTTGGCGCGCGCCTCCGGCAACCGCATGAAACGGGAAAACCGGGTTTTCCTTGCGTCGGAAGCCGAGGCCATTGCGTTAGGATTTCGCCCCTGTGGCCATTGTTTGAAGGAAGCATATCGCGCATGGATTTGTTCGACCAGGTAAACAACGCACCGCGCAATTTGCTGCCCTGCGATGGCACGGTTCACTACCTTGGTGTCATTCTTTCCGGTGCCGACGCGACCCAGTACTACCACACCTTGCGGCACGAGATCCCATGGCGACAGGACGAGGTCCGTCTCTTTGGGAAAACCATCATCACCAAACGCAAAGTGGCGTGGTACGCCGACGAACCCGTCTCCTATACCTATTCCAATACCACCAAAACCGCCTTGCCGTGGACGGACACGCTGTTGGCGCTGAAAGCGTTGGTGCAAGCCGTCAGCGGCGAAACCTTCAACGCCTGTTTGCTGAACCTCTACCACGATGGCCGCGAGGGCATGGCCTGGCACAGCGACGCCGAGCGCGACCTGAAAAAAAACGGCGCCATCGGATCACTGAGCTTGGGGGCAGTCCGCCACTTTTCGTTCAAACACAAACAGAGTCAGCAAACCGTCTCGCACGTCCTGGAGCACGGCAGCCTGCTGGTCATGAAAGGCACCACCCAAAGCCATTGGCTGCATCGTTTACCGCCGACCACCACGGTACACGCCCCGCGCATCAACTTGACCTTTCGAACGATTGTGAAACCACCGGTGTGAACGCGGCCGGTAACTCAGTATCGTCTCGCAATACCTCGCACCGCATCTGTTGATACCTTGTCCGTCGGCGTTTTCATCCACAACGACTCGCTTGCTATCGCCCTGGATTCATCAACCCCGGGAGATACACGCGTGAGACTCATACTCGGTGCTCTGTTCGTAATCGGCCTCAGTGGCCGCGCCACCGTCACCAAGGATCTGGCCCACACATTACGCTACTTCGACGGCAAACCCCCTGGCGTGGAAAACATCGCCTTCAAGAAATGCAACCCCGCTAACGCGGTGACGCATGCACCTCGAACCTGTTCTTCGTGCTGCCGATGTACGGCGGTGACTCCATCATCACCGCAGCCGGTCAGGGTGGCATCAACAACTGGGGCTCATTGAGCATGTGATTCATATGTTCAATGAGCATTTTTTGTTCTTAATAAACAATAGGTTATAGACAGCCTACTCCCACTCTATTATAAATAAGCCAATTTTATCTCTTGTTTTCAATGACTTATTTTCCTGCTAATTGGTAATACCCTGAAAAATACCATGCTCAGAAAATCCTTCTAAATGGTCGAAAAAATTTTTGATTAGCACCGCCGCACAGCCCCTCTGATTTCAACCCGACCCACATAAATACAAAGTTTGACAAACTTTGTAGTTCGACCTAGCATTCTATATGAAAGCATCTACCCTCGGAGGCCATTATGCATATTTCACTAACTCCTGAACTGGAATCTCGCGTTAAAGCCAAAGTGGAAACCGGTTTTTACAACAATGCGAGTGAAGTCATCCGTGAGGCGCTCCGTTTTATGGAAACCCATGAAGACTGGATTCATGAAATCAAACTGACTCGGCTACGTGAGCAACTGAAAGTCGGAGTAGACCAACTAGACCGTGGAGAAGGTATCGCAATCGAATCAAGATCGGCGCTCGACACCTTGTTTGACGATATTAAGAGCTGACCTTTGTGGCTTCCCATCAGCTCGTCATTGCACCTGCCGCTAAAAATGACCTCAAAGAAATTTACCAATACGGCCTGCGACAGTGGGGACAGTCACAATCCGAAAGCTACCTGTCCACCATTAAGAAGCAATTCTGGTTGCTGACTCAGCAACCACTTATGGGCACCGAGCGTCCCGAACTCCTACCAGATACCAGAAGCCTTTCTATAGAAAGCCATACCCTGTTTTACCGTGTGTCCGCCAACAGGGTTGAAATCATCCGGGTACTACATTGCCGCCAGGATCCACAACGCAATCTGAAATAGCCAGGCATAACCCATATCGCCTTGGTATGCATGGGCAGCGGGTATAGCAGGTTTCCGGATTGCTCCAGAACGCGAGTTGTTCAAGCTCCCTGATACCATGCCAGCATCAATTTACCTTTCATGGTATCGATGTCTGCTGCCTTGCTATACGCAATAAA
>JBECKV010000019.1:0-3033 GCA_040235495.1 Porticoccaceae bacterium | reverse complement strand
TTGGCTGACTGTTCCAGGCGACTGGCGATACGGGTACGGGGAATGGCGCCCAGGATATCCAGCTCCGAGAACCCACCTTCATCGGCGGCAAGGCCCGGCGCCAATAACCAGGACAGGGCGAGAATCGGTGTCAGGCATTGAGCCTTTTGGAGTTTCTTTCGGACGCGAGGTGTCCCGACGGCAACCAGAGTGCGTGGCAAAACGCCTGACTCCCACCGTTTCGATTTAAGTCTGTTGACCACCAACACAGAACCCTCTGATGACGCCGGCGACGGCTTGGTCGGCCGAAATTAAGCACAAAGCCTGATTCCGCGATATGCGACCCTGTACTGCCACGGGCATGCATCCCCCTGCCGCCAACATAAAGTAAAATTCGTTTTATTAATACCCCTCGCTGGGCTATCCTCCACGGCCTGAATTCGGGATGCGACATGAGTGAAATCTACTTTGTCCGACACGGGCAGGCATCACTAGGGGCCAAAAACTACGACAAGTTATCCGCTCTGGGCTGGCAGCAGGCTCGCTGGCTGGGCGAACATTTTCGCGAGCAGGGTCTGAATTTCGATAGCGTCATAGTCGGCGATATGCGCCGGCATCAGGAGACGATGCAGGGCATCGGCGAGGGTATGGGCCTCGACCTCGAGCCCGTCATCGACCCCCGTCTGAATGAATTCCGCTTTTTCCCGGTTCTGCGTCTGTACCAGATGACCTATCAGCCCGACAGTCCGCCGCTGACAAGCGCCGCCGATTTTTTCGCCATGTTGAGGGTGGTCATGGAGGCGTGGATTGCCGGTGAGATGGACGAGGTGCTGGCTCGGGAGGATAGGACGAATGGCACCACCACCGAAAGCTGGGCGCAGTTCAACCAACGGGTCGTCGATGCACTGACAGCAGCGCGATCGTCTCAATCCGGGGGGAAAATCCTGATCGTCTCCTCCGGTGGCCCGAAATCCCTGGTCATGCGCCACGCTCTGAACCTGTCCGACGATGCCACCATCGAGCTGATGCTGCAGATTCGCAATACCTCCACAACCCGACTGTTGTCGACCCCGGACAGGTTGGCGTTGCAAACTTTTAACGTGCTGTCTCACATGGAACGGCCGGATCGCCGTCACGCCATAACGATGGTCTGACCGCGAGACGCGGCCAGCGTCACTTCACATCACTTCACATCGGGCGCCACCGAGCCCGTCACCGTAACCAGAGGAACGCCAGTAATGAATTTCGAGCTCTCGGACAAGGCCCGCGCATTGCGGGACAATCTGATCCAGTTTATGGACCGGGAAATCTACCCGGTCGAGCAGGAAATGATGGAACACTTCAAACCAGAGGATGCCCCCTGGGCGAATCCCCCCCTGCTGGAAGAGCTCAAGCAAAAGGCGCGCGCGGCGGGCCTGTGGAACCTGTTCGTGCCCCTGTACGACAGCGAGGACGGCCTCAGCAACGTCGATTACGCGCCGCTGGCCGAAATCATGGGCAGGGTGGTCTGGGCGCCGCTGGTGTTCAACTGCAACGCGCCAGATACCGGCAACATGGAAGTCTTCATGAAATACGGCACCGAGGAGCAACAGAAACAGTGGCTGGAACCCCTGTTGGCCGGCAAAATCCGCTCGGCCTTTGCCATGACCGAGCCCGACGTCGCCAGCTCCGATGCCACCAATGTGCAGTGCTCCATCGTCCGTGACGGCGACGAATACGTCATCAACGGCCGCAAGTGGTTCATCACCGGCATCATGCACCAGGACTGCAAGATCATCATCGTCATGGGCAAAACCGACCCGGACAACCCGAACCGCCACATGCAGCAGAGCCAGATTCTGGTGCCTCGGGACACCCCCGGCCTGAAACTGGTGCGGCCCCTGACGACCTTTGGTTATGCCGATCCACCCCTGGGTCATGGTGAAATCGCCTTTGACAACGTGCGCGTGCCCGTCAGCAACCTGTTGCTGGGTGAAGGCCGCGGTTTCGAGATCGCCCAGGGCCGTCTGGGGCCGGGGCGCATCCACCACTGCATGCGTTTGATCGGCTGCGCCCAACGCGCCCTGGAACTGATGTGCAAACGCGTCGAAACCCGCAGCACCTTCGGCCGCAAGCTCAGCGAACACCAGTCCGTGCGCGAGGATATCGCCCAGTCCTTCTGTGACATCGAGCAGGCCCGCCTGCTGACCATGATGGCAGCGGACAAGATCGACAGACAGGGCGCCAAGGAAGCCCGCGACCTCATTGCCGCGATTAAAATCGTCACGCCAAAAATGGCCGGCATCGTCATCGACCGCGCCATTCAGGTCCACGGCGCCGGTGGCCTGACCGAGGATTACTTCCTGGCGGAAGCCTATAATTACGCGCGCCAGATTCGCTTTGCCGACGGCCCTGATCAGGTCCATATGATGCAACTGGGCCGGTCACTGGTTAAGCAATACGCCTGATACCCGGTAAAGATAAAAACAACGAGAGACTCATGAGTAACGCTATCGATACCCTGCCCCTGGACCGCCTGGGCGCCTACCTGACCGATCACATCGACGGTTTCGGCAGCCTGGAAAGCGCCGAGAAATTCGAGGGCGGCCAATCCAACCCGACCTTCCTGCTGACCACCGACCGGGCCCGTTACGTGCTCCGGCGCAAGCCGCCAGGTCCCCTGCTACCCTCGGCCCACGCCGTCGACAGGGAATACCGAGTGATGTCGGCACTGACCGGCACCGACGTGCCGGTGCCCGCCATGCGCGTACTCTGCGATGATGACGGCGTCATCGGCAGCATGTTTTATGTCATGGACTTTGTCGATGGCGATATTTTCTGGGACGCCCGGTTGCTCGACGTGGACCCCGCCCTGCGCGGGCCCATGTACGACAAAATGAACGAAGTGCTGGCAGCCCTGCACAGCGTCGATCTCAAGGCCACCGGCCTGGAAGACTTTGGCCGCCCCGGCAATTATTTTGAACGGCAGTTCAATCGCTGGAGCAAACAGTACCGCGCGTCGGAAACCGAACACATCGAAGCCATGGAAATACTGATGGCCTGGCTGCCCAAACA
>JBECKV010000162.1:0-2504 GCA_040235495.1 Porticoccaceae bacterium | reverse complement strand
TGGCCTTTTCCGCCGCGCCGCTGACTGCTTTTGGCACCATGTTGACGGCTTTGTGGCTGACGTTTGATTTGTCACGAATGGGACAGATGTCCACACACAGCTTGCAGCCGGTGCAGTCCTCGGGCGATACCTGGTAGCTGATATGCAGGCCTTCCGGGTAATCCCGGCCCTTGATCCGTTGATGCCGGAAGGTGGGTGGCGCCTCCGCGGCCAGCTCCGCCGGAAAGGCCTTGCTGCGAATCACGCTATGGGGACAGACAAAGGCGCACTTGCCACAGTGGGTGCACAGATCGTAGTCCACCTGGGGAATTTCCTGGGCCAGGTTGCGCTTTTCAAAGGCGGCGGTCCCCAGCGGGTAGG
Source organism: Porticoccaceae bacterium (assembly GCA_040235495.1). Classification (GTDB taxonomy): domain Bacteria; phylum Pseudomonadota; class Gammaproteobacteria; order Pseudomonadales; family Porticoccaceae; genus HB2-32-21. The sequence goes on along the minus strand of JBECKV010000162.1, from coordinate 2,144 downwards.
CGCCGTCCTCCGGCAGCAGACTGACCGGGATCAGATCGCCGCGCCCGGCAATGATTTCGCCGGTGAACCGGCGGACGAAATCCGGCGCTGTCGCGGGCACCGGAGGGCGAAGTTTACGGGTGCTGTCGATCCGCCAGTCCCCATTCAGGGGGTACATCTCGGCCAGGGCATCGTCGATGGCTGCGTTATTCCGCCGGACGATGGCACGCCCCTTGCGCCCATAGGTACTCGCCACCGCCTGTTTGATTGCGTCGATCGCGGGCCCGGTGGGCATCAGGTCGGTGATGGCGAAAAAACAGGCCTGCATAATGGTGTTGATCCGCTTGCCCATGCCGTGACGGGCGGCGATTGCGCTGGCGTTTATGCAATACAGCGTGATGTTTTTTTCGATGATCCGACGCTGGCTGGCGGTGGTAAACGAAGCCCAGACAGCGTCGCGCTCAAGCTCGGTATTGAGCAGGAAGGTCGCGCCCCGCGCCGCCATATCCAGTAGCTCATAGCGCTCCAGAAAGACCGGATGGTGGCAGGCGATGAAATCGGCATCGCCGCTCCCGATCAGGTAGCTGGATTTTATCGGGGACTGGCTGAAGCGCAGGTGTGAAATGGTTGTGGCGCCGGCTTTTTTCGAGTCGTAGACAAAATAGGCCTGCACATGGAGGTCGGTGGCGTCGCCGATAATCTTGATGGAATTCTTGTTGGCGCCGACCGTGCCGTCCGCGCCGAGGCCGTAAAACAGGCACTGCCGGGTGTTGCGGTTGGCGTCGGTGCGAAAGGCGGGATCCCAGTCCAGGCCGCGGTCCTGGACGTCGTCGATGATGCCGACGGTGAAATGGTTTTTTGCCCGCGGCTTTGTCAACTCGTCAAAAATACCCTTGATCATCGCCGGGCTGAATTCCTTGGAGCCCAGACCGTAGCGCCCACCCACCACCCGTGGCAGGCCTTCGAAACGGCGTCCGCCACTCATCTGGTGTTCCGCCAGGGCGGTAATCACGTCCTTGTATAAAGGCTCGCCCCCGGCCCCAGGCTCCTTGGTGCGATCCAGTACCGCGACGCTTTTCACTGTCGATGGCAGCGCCTGAAGCAGATGATCGGGCGCGAAGGGGCGGAACAGGCGTACCTTGAGCAGACCGACTTTTTCGCCCCGGGACAGCAGGTGTTCGACGGTTTCCTCCGCGGCTTCGGCGCCCGAACCCATCAGCACCAGTACCCGCTCGGCATCCTCGGCGCCCAGGTAATCGAACAGGCGATATTGCCTTCCGGTCAGTTGGGCGAAGCGATCCATGGTGGCCTGGACGATGCCGGGAAAGGCATCGTAACGGGGGTTGACTGTCTCCCGGGCCTGGAAAAACACATCGGGGTTCTGGGAGGTGCCCCGAATCACCGGGTGATCCGGGGACAGCGCCCGCTGGCGAAAACGCAGCAGGTCGTCGAGGTCGATCATCCCGGCAATCACCTCGTCGGCCAGGTCCTTGATTTTGCTGACTTCGTGGGAGGTGCGAAAGCCGTCGAAGAAATGCACCATGGGAATGAGGCCCTTGAGGCTCGCCGCCTGGCTGATCAGCGTGAAATCCAGCACCTCCTGGACCGAGTTGGCGGCCAGCAGGGCAAACCCCGCGGCGCGTACCGCCATGACATCGCTGTGATCGCCGAATATCGACAGGGCCTGGGCGGCCACGGAGCGCGAGGCGACGTGAAACACCGTGGGCGTGAGCTCCCCGGCGATTTTGTACATGCTGGGAAGCATCAGCAACAGCCCCTGGGAGGCGGTGAAGGTGGTGGTCAGCGCCCCGGCCTGAAGCGAGCCGTGCACGGCCCCGGCGGCGCCACCCTCGCTTTGCATCTCGACGATGCGTGGTACCGTGCCCCAGATATTGGTTCTGCCCTGGGCTGACCAGGCATCGGCGGCCTCGCCCATGGGCGAGGCGGGGGTGATGGGGTAAATGGCTATCACTTCGTTGATTTTGTGCGCCACACGGGCGCAGGCCTCGTTGGCGTCAACGGTGAGCTCTCGTGGGTCTGCCATAATCTGCGCGTTGTATCCCCGGATAGGCTTGTCAGGGTATAGAGTTAAGACCGGTCGCGCTATCCGTGCATTGATCGAGTTTAACCGGAATGCCTTTTTGTCGCTGAAAATTTCGAAGAAT
>JBECKV010000149.1:0-3719 GCA_040235495.1 Porticoccaceae bacterium | reverse complement strand
CGACCATGTCATTCTCGCTGGTGCCGGGGTGGGCGGCGATAAAGTAGGGAATCAGATACTGCTTTTTACCGGCCTTTTTGCTGAATTTCTCAAACATCGCCGCAAAGCGCTCGTAGCTGCCGATACCTGGCTTCATCATCTTCGTCAGCGGCCCATCCTCGGTGTGCTCCGGGGCGATCTTCAGATAGCCGCCGACGTGGTGGGTCACCAGTTCCTCCACATACTCGGGCGACTCCACCGCCAGGTCGTAGCGCAGCCCGGAGGCGATCAGCACCCGTTTGACACCCGGCACCGCCCTGGCCCGGCGGTAGAGCCTGATCAAGGGGTTATGGTCGGTATTGAGATTGCCACAGATGCCCGGGTAGACACAGGACCGGCGCCGGCAGGCGGACTCGATCGCCGGGGACTTACAGGCCAGGCGGTACATGTTGGCGGTGGGTCCGCCGAGGTCCGAGATCGTGCCGGTGAAGCCCGGGGTGCGGTCGCGGATATTTTCGATCTCGGCAATGATGGAATCCTCGGAGCGGTTTTGAATGATCCGCCCCTCGTGCTCGGTGATCGAACAGAAGGTGCAGCCGCCGAAGCAGCCGCGCATGATGTTCACCGAAAACCTGATCATCTCGTAGGCCGGAATCCGCCGCCCCTGGTACTTGGGATGGGGCACGCGGGCATAGGGCAGCGCAAACACCGCGTCGAGTTCCTCGGTGCTCAGGGGAATCGGCGGCGGGTTGAGCCAGACCTCCACCTCGCCGTGGCGCTGGACCAGGGCGCGGGCATTGCCGGGATTGGTCTCCAGATGCAAGACCCGCGAGGCGTGGGCGTAGAGCACCGGGTCGGTCCTGACCTTGTGATAGGGCGGCAGGCGAATCGCGCTGCGGGCGCGGTCCACTTTTTCCCGATGGGGCACGAAATGCAGCACCTGCTCGCCGCCGGGCTCATCCACCTCGACCCGGCATTTGCCGCCGCTGGCCGCGGCCCGCTCCTCGTCGCTGTCATAGGGATTGGCGATTGGATCGACCCGCCCGGGCCGATCGATGCGGGTGGAGTCAATGATCGTCCAGCCGACCGGGAGATCATTGCGCAAGACCGCCGTGCCGCGAATGTCGGTGATACCCGCCAGGGACTGCCCCCGAGCCAGGCGATGGGCGACCTCCACCACCGCCCGCTCGGCATTGCCATAAAGCAGGATATCGGCCCGGGAATCCACCAGCACCGAGCGGCGCACCTGGTCGGACCAGTAATCGTAGTGGGCGATGCGGCGCAGGCTGGCCTCGATACCGCCAAGCACGATGGGCACGTCCTTCCAGGCCTCGCGGCAACGCTGGCTGTAGACGATCACCGCCCGATCCGGTCGCCGGCCGCCCTCATCGTCCGGCGAATAGGCATCATCGCTACGCATGCGCTTGTCTGCGGTGTAGCGGTTGATCATCGAATCCATATTGCCGGCGGCGACGCCAAAAAACAGATTCGGTCGACCCAGGGCCATAAACGCTTCCTTCGAGCGCCAGTCCGGCTGATCGATGATGCCGACCCGAAAGCCCTGGGCTTCCAGCAAGCGGCCGATAATCGCCATGCCAAAGCTGGGATGATCCACATAGGCGTCGCCGGTGACGATTATCACATCGCAACTGTCCCAGCCCAGGGCATCCATCTCCTCCCTGCTGGTGGGCAAAAAGGGCGCCGTGCCGAAACACTCGGCCCAGTATTTGGGATAGGAAAAAAGCGCTTGGGGCGTTGCCATGTCTTCAGGAAGGGGCGGGATTAGCTGGCATTTTACAGGCTTGCCTTAGCTCAGGGCCAGCCGGCGCAACGCCGCCCGATCGTTCTGACCTGACCCGAGAAAGCAAAAACGGAGAACAGGCCGCTCACGAAGCCCACCACAAACACCGTTCAGAATTCATATTTGAACTGAATCCGAGCCGTCCAGGACAGGTTGTCTTGCTCCGGATGGAAATCCCCCGACTCAAACACTTCGGCGCGGGCCATCATCGATAACTTCTTTGTGATCTTGTGGCGCAAAATCATAATGCCCAGGTGGCCCCGCTCATTGCCACCGCCCAGGCCTTTTTCGGGTGCGGTAATCGGGCCGGCGCTCACTTCCACGCTGGTATTGGCGCCCGGATAGGCCTTAAACCCCAGTCTCGACCAGTTCATATTGGTCCAGTCGCCGATGCGGGGAATAAACTGCCACACCATAAAATAGGAGTACTGGGGCCAGCGCGCCCACAGGCCGTGCCAGTTTTCTTCGGTCTCTGTATTGGGGTCGTCCCCGGACAGGTAATAATTGCTGATATAAAACTCCGGCTTCCAGGGCCGATCGGACAGGCGGTAGGTGAGGAAAAAATCGCTCAACCAGCCCCGCACGTCACCGCCCCGAGTCCGATGGCCCTGTTGATGGGCCAGCTCCCAGTAAGTGGACCAGCTCGATGTCAGCTCCTGTTCCCAGATAAAACCCGCCGTGTGCAGGTACAGATCCTGCCGACCAAAACGCGGCTGCTCGTGCTTGTACATGTAGTACAGGCTTTTGGGCAGATAGGGGTGGGACTTGTTATGTAAATAGGCGACAAAACCTTGCTCATCGCTTTCCAGAAAACCATTGGTTTTCTTTTTATTGTTAATCAGAAACTCATCTTCCCTGGGCAAATAAATTCCTATCAGGTCGAGCTCCATCCGTTCGAACTTGAGCCGACCGCGAACGGCATTGAAGCCGTAGGAACGCTCCGCATCCAGGGGGCTGCTTTCGAGAATTTGCAGACCCCGCCCATAATCCAGAAGGGGGAAGCGACCCACCTTCAGATCCAGCCTGCCGCCCATCAAATCCGTAAATTCCGCCGACAGCTCATGAAAGGCGAACTCGTCGAGAAAACGATAGTTATTGGCGTCTTTATTCTTCGCGTAATTACGAAACTCGTTTTTCACCCAGGCTTTAATGCTAACGTTTTCGGTCGCCTGCCAGGTGGCCCACAGTGAGGTCACCACATCGCTATAAGTGGTCTCCGGTAGTTTAATGCCCGCATCGACGGGCAACTCGTCCAGAGTCACCAGTTTAAGCTGGATATCGCCGTCGATATTGAGCTTTTCTCCCTGGTAGATATCAGCGTTGGTATCGAAGACCAACAGACCGAGCACTAAACAAACTACTTTTTTATAACGACTAGCCGTAACGAACCAGCTTTGCATAAAACCTGACAAAACGATCTTCCTTATTGTTGGGATACGGCCGGTACTCTTTGTAAGCATGCGCTATAACAAAAAATCCAAACCTACTTGGACCCGCGACGCAGGGATCTAAAAAACAACCACACCCCGGACAGCATGGTAACCAGGCCCAGCAGGGCAAAGCCGCGCAGCAGCCAGGTATTGAAATTATCGCGACCGCGGTAATCCATGATGTGCAGGCTCCAGAGAAAATCGTAAAGGCGCCACTGGCTGGTGCGCACGGCGTTAATCTGGCCGCTATTGGCGCCGATCCAGAGTACTGCGCTATTCGGCGCTTCCAGCTCGACCCGCCAGGCGGGCAACTCACCGCCCCGATACTCGCTGCCGACTGGAAGTTCGGTTACCAGCATCGCCGAGTGCACTTCGGCGCGGCTATTGTTGCGGGCGATCAAACGGGCTTCGTTTTCGTGGAGGGCGGGCAGCCTGTCGGCGGTTTTGGCATTTAAAGCGAGCCATTGTTTATCCACCTTCATCAGATAGATCGGTGTATGCATTCGCTG
>JBECKV010000096.1:0-41036 GCA_040235495.1 Porticoccaceae bacterium | reverse complement strand
GACCTGGGTCGGGAGGTATTGCACCACCCGGTCAGCGAATACACCTGCCCGGACTGGTTCAAACGCGAGAAGAACACCCTGTTTCGCGACTACCCGCTGTTTATGGGCCTGTCGGCGCTGATTCCTGAATCCGGCAGTTATCTGGCCGAAGACCACGGCGAGGTGCCGGTGCTGTTGATCAGAGGCGACGACGGTCAGGCGCGGGCCTTTGTCAATATGTGCCGCCATCGGGGGGCGCCGCTAGCCAAGGGCTGTGGCCGCGGTAGCTCCTTCACGTGCCCCTACCATGCCTGGAATTACAACAAACAGGGCAAGCTGGTGGGCCTGCCTGACAAGCGCTCCTTTCCCGGCATCGATCCCGAGACGAAGGGCCTGATCCCACTGCCGACGCTGGAGCAGGACGGCATGATCTGGGTAATTCCCAATCCCGATGCGGAGGGCGCCGTAGCTATCGAGCAACTGCTGTCCCAGCATCTGGGCGGGCTGGCCCAGGAACTGGCCTCCTACCGTTTCGGGGGCTACCACGCCGATATGACGCGCACCATCACGCGGCGCGCAAACTGGAAGCAACCCATCGAAACCTTTCTCGAAGCCTACCACTTCAACACCCTGCACAAGAACACCGTCGCGCCTCTGTTCTTCCACAACCTCTGTCTGTTCGAGGGCTTCGGCCTGAACCATCGCGAGGCGGTCATTCGCCGCAGCATCGAAAGTCTGCGCGACCGCCCCGAAAGCGAATGGGATTTCATTACCCACACCGGGCTTTCCTACCAGCTGTTTCCCAATACCATATTCGTTATCCAGGCCGATCACGTGGAGACCTGGCGGGTGTTCCCCGGCAGGGAACGGGTCGATGAATGCATCATCCGCTTCGACTGCTACGTCCCTGAGCCGGTGACCAGCGAAAAAGCCCGCAAGCACTGGGATGCCAATATCGACCTGGCCTTTCGAACCGTCGATGAAGAGGACTACGCAATCTCGGAAGACATCGAGCGGGGCTACATGTCCCACGCCCTGAAAGAAGTCATTATCGGCCGCAACGAGCCCTCCCTGGGTCACTATAAAAAATCCATACAGCAGGCGGTGACCCTGGCTGGATAGGCGGCTGACCAAACTCTTGAACAAAAAAACCGGGGTTTAGCCCCGGTTTTTTCATCTCGTATGAAAACGCACGTTTAGGACGCTTATAAATTCGCCAGTACGTTCTCGGCGGAGCTGACTTCAAAGGAGCCCCCCTTCTCGATAAAGGTCTGGGTCACGGTGCCGTCCTCCACCACCAGCGCGAAACGGGCGCCGCGCATACCGAGCCCGAAGCCGGTGCCGTCCATTTCCAGACCCAGGGCCTTGGCGTATTCGCCGTTACCATCGGCCAACATCAGCACCTTATCACCGACGTTAGCGGATTTACCCCAGGCGTCCATGACAAACACATCGTTAACCGCCGTACAGGCAATGGTATCGACACCCTTGGCCTTGATCGCCCCGGCTTTTTCGACGAAGCCCGGCAAGTGTTGCCGTGAGCAGGTAGGTGTAAACGCGCCCGGCACCGAAAAAATCACCACTTTCTTGCCGCCAAACAATTCCTTGGTACTCAGGGAGCCCGGACCATCCCCTTTCATGATGTTGAAACGGCCTTCTGGTACCTTATCACCGGCTTTTATCGTCATACTGATCTCCTGGTTACTGTGAAAACTCTTTGCGGTTGAATTATGAACCCGATAGCAGCGCCATACGTTAACGTCACTGATAATTATTATCAATTTGATTTGTTGCCGGAAGGTCAAAAATTGTTACTGTCTCGCTCATGGCGCGGCCGCCCGGCTCAACCGGCTTAGGTTCCTCTCTCCCCGGAAACAATGCACTTGGACCCATCGCTCACACGCCAACTCAACGCTTTTCTGAGGCAGGAAAGTCTGCCACCGGAATTCCGCACCACACTGGTGCAACACTACCTGCCCCTGGCGGACTGGCTGTATCGCGCGGTAGATGGGCCAAATACCCCCGTGGTCGGCGTTAACGGTGCCCAGGGCAGCGGCAAATCCACCTTGAGCGCCGTGCTGAAGCTGGTGCTCGAACGCAAATATCACAGGCGGGTGGCAGTGTTATCCATCGACGACATCTATCTCACCCGTGAGGAGCGAACGCAGCTGGCACGATCCGTGCACCCCCTGCTACAAACGCGAGGCGTCCCCGGCACTCACGATGTCGCGCTTGGGCTAAGCCTCATTAACCAGCTGAAAACACTGAAAACAGGTCAGGTAATGCATTTGCCACGATTCAATAAAGCCATGGACGAGCGGCAGCCACCCGATAAATGGGACCCTGTTTCAGGCCCCATCGATCTCATCCTTTTCGAAGGCTGGTGCGTGGCTGCGGAGGCGGTCGATCCGGCGGAGCTCATCCGGCCGGTTAACACCCTGGAAGCCCAGGAAGATGGACAGACTGTCTGGCGGCAGTACGTCAATCAGCAACTGCGAGGTCCTTACCGGCAGCTCTTTGACCAGATCGACTACCTGATATTTTTACAGGTGCCGGATTTTGCCTCGGTCAGGAACTGGCGACTGGAGCAAGAGCAGAAATTGGCCAGGAAAATCGAGAGCCGAGCCGCCGCGGGTTTAATGGATACCCAGGAAATCGAGCGCTTTATCCAGCATTACGAGCGTTTGACGCGACAATGCCTCAAGCACTTACCTGACCGCGCGGATGTGGTGCTAAAGCTCGATCACGACCATCAGGTCACCGACGTGATCTACCGGACCCGCTAAAAATCAGCCGCGTCATGAATCCCGCCACCCGCGTAGTGATTTTTACCGATCTGGATGGCACGCTGCTGGATCATCATAACTACAGTTTTGAAGCCGCATCGCCGATCATCGATTTTCTCAACCAGGCCGGCATACCCTGGATCCTCAATACCAGCAAAACCCTGGCGGAGTCAGCGGATCTCGCCAGGACACTGGACAATCGCCACCCTCTGATTATTGAAAACGGTGGCGGCATCGCCGTGCCGCCGACTTACCCAATGCCGGGGGACGCAGCCCGTACGGTATTTGACAGGGTAGGGGATTACCGACTGATCGCGCTCGGGGCGAAGCGTTCGTTTATTCTGTCCGTGCTCCAATCACTCAAATACTCTTTTCGCTTCGAGGCCTTTGATGCCATGACTGAGCAGGAGTTGGTGGCCCTGACCGACCTTAACTCGAAAAGGACACGACAGGCGCGAGACCGGCAATTTTCCGAGCCACTGGTCTGGCGGGACAAGCCCGAACGTTTGGTGGATTTTGCGGCCGCACTCGCCACTCACTCACTGACGCTCCTGCGCGGCGGACGCTTTATTCATGTGCTTGGCCAGAGCGACAAGGGTCGGGCCATGCAGCGGGTCTTGGCATACTGGTTTGATAAAGCCAACGACACCGGGCAGGATACGCTTGTGACTATCGCGCTGGGTGATGCCGATAATGATCGCGCAATGCTCGAAGCCGCTGACCGCGCCATCGTTATTCGCTCACCAACCCACACGCCACCCGAAATCGATCACCCGAGCCTGCGCATAAGCACCGGAACCGGCCCGGAAGGCTGGGCCGAAAGCCTGTCCCGGGCGCTAAAAGAGCTTGGTTATACCAGCGTTAACACCAGGCAAGCCCTATGAGCGACTTTTACCAGAACGGTATTATCACGACGCTGCACAATCTGTCGAATCGCTCTCTGCGGGAGCTGGAAACAGAGCTCACGGTGTTTTCCCGCATGCGCCCCATGTCCCTGATTCTGCCGTCGCTGTTTTCCGAACTGGAGGGCGAGGCGCTGCCCCATATTGTCGATCACCTGCGCCAGGTACCCTATCTGAGCGAAATCGTCATCGGACTGGATCGCGCCACTGAAGACGAATACCGCCACGCCCTGCGGTTCTTTTCCCGCCTGCCCCAGCGCTTTCGCGTGCTCTGGAACGACGGCCCCAGGCTGCAGGCTATTGACAGGATGCTCCAGGAGCAGGGCCTTGCGCCCCGGGAATTGGGCAAGGGGCGCAACGTCTGGTACTGCATGGGTTATGTCATGTGCTCCAATATCGGCCGGGCGATCGCCCTCCATGACTGCGACATCCTCACCTACGATCGCGCCTTGCTCGCCCGACTCATGTATCCGGTGGCCAATCCGGCCTTTAACTACGAATTCTGCAAGGGCTACTACGCCCGGGTGGCGGAGGGCCGTATCAACGGTCGGGTCAGCCGTCTCCTGGTTACCCCACTGATTCGCACCCTCAGGAAAGTCTTCGGGCCGATGGATTATCTGGATTACCTGGACAGCTTCCGCTACCCGCTGGCCGGGGAGTTCGCCATGCGCCGGGGCGTTCTCAATGACATTCGCATTCCCAGCGACTGGGGCCTGGAAATCGGTGTGCTCTCGGAAATGAAACGCAATTACGCCACCAACCGTATCTGCCAGGTGGATATCGCGGAAACCTATGACCACAAACACCAGGACATCTCCATCGGCGACGACACCCTGGGCCTGTCCCGGATGTCCATCGATATCTGCAAGGCCCTGTTTCGAAAGCTGGCCACCATCGGTGTCGTTTTTAACCAGGAGACCTTCCGCACCATCAAGGCCAGTTACTTCCGGATCGCCCTGGACTTTGTTGAAACCTACCGCAACGACGCCCTGATCAATGGCCTCAACCTGGATATTCATGAGGAAGAAAGCGCTGTGGAGCTATTTGCCGAGAACATAATCAAAGCCGGTAACCACTTCCTGGATCGCCCCATGGAAACGCCATTTATTCCGACCTGGAACCGGGTAATCAGCGCTATTCCCGACATCCTGGAGCAAATGCACGCGGCGGTGGAAGCCGACCATAACGAGTTCCGGCCCCCTTGACCCGCTGGTGGAGGTCATGAGTCAGGTCAGCCCGATGGTGGAACTGCGCTTTCGCATCATCAGCCACCTCGGCAGTCTTTACCCGGATCATGATGTCGAGACCCTGTGCGATGAAATTATCGCGATCATGGGCTTCGAGTCGAACTGCCACGCCGTGCAAGCCTTTCAAAACCACTGGGATGAACGGGACATCGCGGTGATCACTTATGCCGATAGCATCGCCGAAGCCGGCATCAAGCCTCTGAATTCACTCAAGGAATTTTTTGACCGCTACCTGAAAGACATTGCTTCCATCATCCATGTACTGCCCTTTTACCCCTACAGCTCCGATGACGGCTTTGCCGTGGTTGACTACCTTGAGGTGGAGGCGCGGCTGGGCGACTGGAGGGATATCGGCGAGCTGGCCGGGCACTTTAAACTGATGGTCGATCTGGTGATCAACCATTGTTCCTCGCAAAACCAATGGTTTCTTAATTTTCTTGCGGACAAGGACCCCGGCCGCGACTACTTTGTCACGGTCAGCCTGGATGATGATCTCAGCCAGGTCGTGCGGCCCCGCACCAGTCCACTGCTGAAAAAGGTGGAGACTGCCGCTGGTCAGCGTTACGTCTGGTGCACCTTCAGCCATGACCAGGTAGACCTGAACTTCGCCAACCCCGGCGTACTACTGGAATTCATAGGTATCGTGGCTTTTTATCTGCGCAAGGGCGTTGATATTTTCCGCCTGGATGCGATCGCCTTTATCTGGAAAATTGCCGGCACCCCCTGCCTGAACCTGGCCCAGACTCATGAGATCGTGCGCCTGCTGCGAACCCTGATTGAACATGCCAAACCCGATGCCCTGCTGATCACCGAAACCAATATCCCCCACCGGGAGAACCTGTCCTATTTTGGCAATGCCAACGAAGCCCATGTCATCTACAACTTTTCCCTGCCGCCACTCCTGATTAACACCCTGATCACCGGCGACTGCCGGTACCTGCGGAACTGGATGATGAGCATGCCGCCGGCGCGGAACGGCACCACCTACCTGAATTTCATCGCCTCCCATGACGGTCTCGGGTTACGCCCCGCGGAGGGCTTGCTCAGCGATGAGGAAATACTCGAGTTGGCCGACACCCTGCAAAAATTTGGCGGCCATATCTCCTGGCGGGCCCTCAACCACCACGGCCACGAAGCCCGGCCCTACGAAATCAACATCAGCCTCTACGATGCCCTGCGGGGAACCGTCAAGGGTCCCGATGCCTATAACCACCAACGTTTTATCTGCGCTCACGCCATCATGCTGGCGCTGGAAGGCATCCCCGCCTTTTACATACACAGCCTGGTCGCCACCCATAATGACAACGAAAAACTCCAGCGTACCGGCCATAACCGCGCCATCAATCGCCACAACTGGGAGCGCGCGCAACTGGAGCACCTGCTCAACAATGACAGCGAGCACCAGCGGGCTTTCGAGGCTCTCACCCGGCTGATCAAGATCCGCAAAGCCAACTCCTGTTTTCACCCCAACGCCACGCAGTTCACCCTCCACCTGCCGGGCACGGATAACCTGAACCGTGTTTTCGCCTTCTGGCGCCAGAGTATCGACCGCGAGCAAAACGCCTTTTGTGTCTATAACATCACCGATGAGCTACAAACCATCTCCCTTTGCGACCTCAATCTGATCACTACCGATGACTGGATCGACCTGGTGACCGGCGCCACTCAGACTGACCTCAAGACCCATGTGTGTCTGGCGCCCTATGAATTTATCTGGCTGGCAAACAGTGCCGGTTGAGATTATTCACTGATCCGGTCTCTGTAGTCCGACTCAAGCCCACAAAGACACTGCCGATGACTCCGGCTTTTGTTATTATCAAAAAACAGATGTGATACCACATTATCGTCACATGCGAATAAATTACCCACGGGGGGAATCATGAAAGCGAACGCTGCAGTATTTACCGAGATCGGCAAGGACCTCACCATCGAACAGATCGACATCGACGACCCCCGTGCCAATGAGGTACTCGTGCGCACTGCCGCCTGCGGCGTATGCCACAGCGACGTCCACTTCGCTAAAGGCACCATTCTCGGGCCGATCCCGACCGTGCCCGGCCACGAACCGGCGGGCATCGTCGAAGCTGTTGGTTCGGAGGTTACGTCAGTCGCGGTCGGCGACCACGTTATTGCCTGTACTTCCATGTTTTGCGGCAGATGCAATCAATGCCTGAACGGCCGCCCCTACCTGTGCATGGATCGTCGTCAATGCCAGCGCAAAAAGGGCGATACCCCGAGAATTTCACTCAACGGTAAAAAGTTGACGCAATTTGCCGACCTTTCCGCTTTCAGTGAAAAAATGCTGGTTCATGAAACAGCCGTCGTCAAAATCGACAAGGATATCCCCCTGGAAAGCGCCGCGCTGGTCGGCTGCGCGGTGACTACCGGGGTCGGCGCGGCGCTCAATACCGCGAAAGTCCGGCCTGGCTCCTCGGTGGCGGTATTCGGTGTCGGAGGGATTGGTATCTCCATCATTCAGGGCGCGCGCATTGCCGGGGCCCGGCAGATCATCGCCATCGACCTGGTGCCTTCGAAACTGGAAACCGCAAAAAAATTTGGCGCCACCCATACCCTGCTGGGCGGACAGGACAGCCCGGATGGCGATCCGGTCAAGGCCTTGAAAAAACTCAGCGGTGGCGGTGTCGATTACGCTTTCGACGCCGTGGGCGTGCCTCAGTTATCCAAACAATGTTTCTATGCCCTGGCGCCCAAGGGCCTGGCCGTGATCGTCGGCGCGATACCGACCGGGCAGAAACTGGAAGTGGATCCGGGACATTTTTACCTGGAAAAATCCATCACCGGCTGCTTTATGGGCTCTAACCGCTTCCACATCGACGCCCTGCATTACCTGGATTTCTACAAACAGGGCCGGCTGGATCTGGACTCCATGATCACCGACCGCATGGGTCTGGGCGATATCAATAAAGCCTTCAGCCTGCTGGACAGCGGCGAGATTAACCGCGCGGTGATCACCTTTGACTGACCGCCTGAGACATTGCCCCGGATCATATCCTTCAACGGATAGGGAACATTGCCGGCAAAGCGCCTTGCTTGCCGCTGTATGGCTTGCGGTTACGGGTTCTTCGAATCAAATTTGACCATCATCGCTCCCGCACGGGCCGATATCCGCCACCACGCTCAGGGTGAACCAGGCACCCATGGTGTTCCTGAGCGCGACATCCCCCGTTACCCCGAGGCCCTTGCCAGCCAGCGCTCGAGAAAGCTCGACATCACCCATCCATACCTGAGTGAGCAATTTCAGGGGGCTGGCGATTGCGAGGTCTATCTCATAGCCAGGGTCGGTTCGGCACAGATCCACTTCGCCGTTATTGATGACCAGCCACCAGAAACGCTGTTTGCCGAAAAATTCGGTAAATTCGAATCGCACGACGGTGCGGCGCGCGGGAAAATGTGTCAGATCGATACGTCTGCGAATGTCCCATACCAGGTAACCGGGGTCGAGGTGACTTTCTGAAAGATCACTGCGCGCCCAGCGCTGGCCCCAAATGCCGAGTTCCATGATAAGTGGCCTCAACTCCCGGCCGGCCTGGGTGAGTTGATATCTCACCTTGCCCCCCAGTTTCTCCCTGTCGATAACGCCGGCGCGTTCGAGAGCTTTCAGGCGGCTGGACAACAGCGAGGGGGAAACCCGCGTGACCCCCATACGTATGTCGTTAAACGTTTCACTCCCCGAGACCAGTTCGCGAATGATCAACGCATTCCACCGCTCGCAAAACACCTCGGCCGCCGTGGCCACTGGGCAAAATTGACCGTAACTTTTGCTCATCGAAGATTCTCCTTGTTCCTTACCTGGTGCCCGGGCACCAGACCAGAACCGGTTTTCGCTTGCTGCATACAGGTTCCAAGTACAGGTTCCAAGATTCGTCACGGGCGTCTTCCGGTACAGGTTTTGTACTGGAACCACCTAAAGATAGCACCTAGCATGCCTTGGCGACTGTGATTATAAGGAGGAGTCGAACATGAATATGGAGAAAAAAGGCCAGGTTATTCAAAGCGCAGCCGATGTCTACGAATCGTTTTTCGTTCCCGCGCTGTTTCAGGCCTGGCCAGCGCAGCTGGCAACCTTGGCCGGTGTGGAGGCTGGCTGGCGCGTACTCGATGTCGCCTGTGGCACCGGCGTTTTGGCCCGTCATGCGGCCGATCTGGTAGGCCAGGGCAATCTTGTCAGCGGGGTCGACATCAACGAAGGCATGTTATCCGTGGCTCGGGCGAAAAACCCGGCAATAAACTGGCAACAGGCCTCCGCTGAAAGCCTACCCTTTGACAACAACCTCTTTGATGCGGTCTTTTGCCAGTTTGGCTTGATGTTTTTTGATCAGCCGGTGCAGGCTGTACAGGAAATGTACCGGGTTCTTCTCCCCGGCGGCAGGTTGACACTTGCAGTGTGGGATGCCCTGGAAAATTCACCCGGTTACTCAGCGCTGGTCAACCTGCTGGAAAGACTGTTCGGCACAGCCATCGCCAACGAGTTACGCGCACCCTATCGGTTAGGGAAGCCAGGCGAGCTGACTGCTTTGCTAACAGCGACGGGCATCACCGGCTTTAGCGTTCAGAGCTTACCCGGTACCGCCCGCTTTCCGTCCATCGACGACTGGATGCTGACCGAGATCAAGGGCTGGACCCTGGCCGATGTACTTGATGACGATCAGTTCCAGCATTTGCTGAGGCAAGCCCGTGAGGTCATGCAGCCTTTCACGGACTCGACGGGCAGGGTCAGTTTCGCAGCGCCCGCACTCCTCGCGCACATCGAATAGAACCGGACCTCGAGTCAGCACTTAGGGCCCGGGTAAGACAGGGACCCAGGTAAGGCAGTCGCCACGCGAATTGCCAACACGAGTCGTGGCCCATTGCCGAGACCATTCATTGTTTCCAGACAGTCGGCAAACGGCTATCCTTAGTCCTTGACGGTACGCGCTGACAAACGAGGCGGGAATGGACAAACTCATTATCGAAGCCCGCATTAACGAATATGCTGGCCGGGACCAGAACCCCAATGTGCCGTGGAGCCCGGAAGAAATTGCCGAAACCGCGGCCCGTTGCCGGGAGGCGGGCGCCTCGATTGTGCACTTCCACGCCCGCACCAGCGAGGGCCAACCGGAGCACCGGGTCGAGGTCTACGCCGACATCATCCGTCGCATCAGGGCCAAAAGCGACATCCTGATCCACCCCACGCTCGGCGCCTTTGCCAACGACGGCGACGCCAGCGAGCGGATCAAGCCGATCCTGGAACTGGCGTCCGATGCCGCCACCCGGCCCCATTTCGCGCCGCTGGATATGGGCACCACCAACATCGATGCCTACGACCGCGGGGCCCGAAAATTTCGCAGTGACGAAGCGGTCTACGCCAATACCACCAAAACCCTGCAACATTTTGCCGAACAACTGAAAACCACGACCGTGCGGCCTTATGCATCGTTGTGGAATATCGGTTTTACCCGAGCATTTCTCGCCTTTATGGATATGGGCCTGATTGAAGAACCCGCCTACGCCTGTCTGATAATGACCGGCGATGACCTGCCGGCCGCACACCCCGGTAGCGAGCAGGGACTTGATGCGCATACGGCATTCATTCCCAAGGACAAAAACATCCTCTGGACGGCCATGAACCACGGTGGTGATCTGTTGCCACTACTTCCCAAGATCATCAACGAAGGCGGTCATGTCTCCATTGGCCTTGGGGACTGGCACTATCTGGAGCTGAAGGACGGGAATCCGCCGACCAACGAGGACGTCATTGCCACCGTTTCGGAGCTGGCGAGTCTACTGGGCCGGGAAACGGCTACGCCGTGTGAGGCGGCCGATCTGCTGGGCGTCCCGGCCAGCTGAAAACAGGCGCCATTGGCGTCAAATTTGCTCGAACAATCAATGTCCTTTAGCGCTGGTTCGCCCCTTGCGCAACCATGACTTGCAGGTCCACCGTTATTATTTGTAAGCGACACCAATCGGCCCGATCTTCTCCCGGGCAATGATGGTTTTCATTATTTGCGCGGTGCCATCACCGATTTGCAGGCCCAGGACATCCATCATGCGCTGGTGGTGGGGCAGATCGGTCGTGTAGCCGTAGTGGCCGTTCAGTTGGATGCAGCTCTGGATAATGTCGGTGGCCCACTTCGGGCCCATCCATTTCACCATGGCCGCCTCGCTGGTGTGGGCAATGCCCTTATCGCGCATCATCAGGGTCTGGTGGCACAGGGCGCGCACGGCCGCGAGCATGCTCTCGTGTTCCGCCAGCGGAAACGTCGTGCCCTGAAATTTAGCCAGGGGCCGGCCAAAAGCTTCCCGTTCCTGAATGTACTCCCAGGTTTCGTCGACGGAGGCCTGGGCAGTGCCAATGCATTGCAGGGCGATGAGAATCCGGCTCAGGTCGAAGCCTTCCATGACCTTGGTAAAACCCTCCCCCTCCTTGCCCAGCAGAGCGGTTTCAGGAATTTCCACATCATCGAAAAACACCTGGCCCCGGCCCACCGGACGCGTGCCAATGTCATCAAAGTGAGTGCAGGTGACACCGGGCAGGTCCAGTGGTACCAGAAATGCCGACACGCCGCGAGCACCCGGCTTGTTTTGATCGCTACGGGCGAACAGCAGCATCATCTCCGCTTGATCGCCGTAACTGATAGAGGTCTTTTCACCGTTGATTATGTATTTATCGCCTTTCTTGTCGGCCTTGACGATCAGGTTGGCGGCATCGGAACCGCCCCGGGGCTCGGTCAAACCCAGTTGCACGATGAGTTGCCCGGCCGCCATTTGCGGCAGCACCTCGGCCTTCATCTCTTCGTTGCCGTATTTTTCAATGACCCCGCCAATTAACGGCGTGGTCATGCACATATAGCTGATATTCATGTCCGCGTAGGCAATGGCTTCGCAAATCACTCCCGAAACCAGACTGCTGGAGCCAATACCGCCATACTGCTCGGCAAAGGTCGGAGCGATCAGGCCAAGCGCGCCCATCTCGCTCAGGAGCCCCCGGTCCAGATGGTGGTCATTGCCACGCGCCTGATAGCCCTCACGCAGGCGTTCGCGGGCAAAGCGCTCGGCGGTTTCTTTAATAAACAGATCTTCTTCTGATAGCCAGGGCATGGTCATGCGCTGTCCTCGCGTTTTGTTGCTGTTTGGGACTCAGGGTTGGCGAATATTTTTCGCGATTTCCCGCAGCTGGAACTTCTGGATTTTGCCACTGGCCGTACGCGGCATATCGTTGACCACTTCCAGATGTTCCGGCAGGTAATTCCTGGCCAGCTTGTTTTCCCCAAGAAACTGGATCATGTCCTGGAAGCTCATGATCGCGCCCTCCTTGAGGGTGACGAAACAGCAGCCCAATTCGCCCAGGCGCTCATCCGGCATGCCGACTATCGCGCAATCGACCACATCGGGATGTCGGTAGAGAATATTCTCGACTTCCACCACAGGGATATTTTCGCCGCCGCGAATAATAATGTCCTTGGCACGTCCGGTGATGCGGATGTAGCCATCCTCATCCATGGTGGCCAAGTCTCCGGTGTCGAAAAATCCCTCCGCATCAACATCGTAGGCTTCAGGGCGCTTGAGATAGCCAATAAACGTAGCCGGCCCTCGCTCAAGCAGCAGGCCCTCCGTGCCGCGCGGCAACTCCTGCCGCGATTCCGGGTCGACAATCTTCACCGTGCAACCGGGCACGGCCACGCCGTCAGTGCCAAAAACCTTTTCCCTGGGATCATCCAGTCGGGTCGTGGTCACGACGCCACATTCACTCATGCCCCAGACAGCCATCAGGTGGATGGACAGTTTTTCCGCTGCCGTTTCGGCCAGCACTCTTGGAATCGGGGCGCCGCCGCAGACGAACAGGCGAAAACGAGAGGAGTTGCATTGCTCGGCGCAATCCGACGCGGTGAGATCGGCCAGAAACGGCGTGGCGCCCATGGCGAAGGAGGCGTTCTCCTCCGCGATCAATTGCCAGCCGGTATTGACGTTCCACACATCCAGCAGAATCATCTTGGTTTTCAGCATCATCGGCATCCACATGCCATACATAAAACCGGTCAGGTGGGCCAGTGGCGAGCCCATGAAAACATCGTCCTGCTCGGTCAACTGGCAGCGCGCCACCATTTGCTGAACGTTGTAAACAAAGGTATTGGCGCAATGCATCACGCCTTTCGGCATGCCGGTGGTGCCGGACGTGTACATCAGCAGCACTACATCAAGAGGGCCGAGCTGGCGTTGCCGAAACAGTTGATCGGCATCCGTATCCAGCGAATGGTTAAGCAACCGGTCTTCAAAGCTGGTAGCGCCGGCGCCGCCCACCGCGAACAGATGTTGCAGGTGGGGCAATTGATCGCGCATGTTGTTGATCATTTCCTCGTGGTCAAAACCGCGAAAGCGCTTGGGTACGATGAGTACCTTGGACTCGGCAAAGTCCACCATAAAAGACAACTCGCGCTCACGAAATATGGGCATCAGAGGATTGCTGACGGCGCCGATACGCAAACAGGCCAGGTTGACCGCAACAAACTGCCACCAGTTGGGCAGCTGGAACGACACGACATCCTGCTTTTCGATCCCGTAATGCGCCAGCGCGACGGCTATTTTGTTAGCCCGCTCGTTGAGTTCACGGTAAGTGACGCGGATTTTCTCGCCCGTCCCGGCGCGGTAATCGACAACAGCGATATCATCGGGCTTGGTTGCCAGCGCGGCGTCAAAGTAGTCGAGGAGGTTTTCATCGCGCCACCAGCCTTCGGCGCGCATGGCTTCAATTCTTTCCCGCGGCAGGATGGGATCTACAATCATGGGGCTTCCTGTGATTATAAGTAGCGAAGGTAACGATAAATACGATAATGCGGCCTGAAGACAAAGCGCTAAGCCCAATCAACAGGGAAACTATGGATGAGTTGGGGTTTTCAGTAGCTGCATTTCAGTGCCGGTCAGTCCATAACGATAAAATGCTGGCGATAGTACTGCAGTTCGGCTATTGAGTCATAAATATCGTCCAGAGCGAGATGACTGCCTTTTTTACTAAACCCGGCCAGCAGTTCTGGCCGCCAGCGGGCAACCAACTCCTTGACGCTGCTGACATCCAGATTGCGATAATGAAAATAGGCCTCCAGCAGGGGCATTTCCCTGGCCAGGAAACGCCGATCCTGGCAGATGGAATTGCCACACATCGGAGATTTTCCTTCCGGCACCCAGGCCTTGAGAAAATCGAGAGTTTGACGTTCGGCATCATTGGTCGATAGCCCGCTGTTACGCACCCGCTCCGTCAGACCCGATTGGCCGTGCTGGCGGGTATTCCACTCATCCATGGCTTCCAGGGTTTCGTCACTCTGATGGATGGCCAGGGTCGGCCCCTCGGCAAGCACCTTGAGATGTTTATCGGTCACCACCGTCGCTATTTCTATAATCCTGTCATTAAAGGTGTCCAGACCCGTCATTTCCAGGTCGATCCAGATGAGGTTGAGTTGATCCATACCAGTTCCTTGTCCCGGCTCCCTATTCCCGGTCCTGCCTTTCGCCGGCATGCCGGATAATGTTTTCCAGCTGCTGAATACGCTGCTCAGTCGCGGCCAGCTGCGCAGCCTGTTCGGCCTTTTCGTCGCCTTCGGCGGCGGCTCCTGCCTTGACCAGTTCTTTCAAATCCTTTAACTCCCGCTTCAAGGCATCAATTTTCGCGACGCGCTCAGCCTTATCGAAAATCCCGGTTTCCGGCACCCGTGATTCCGGCTCGACGATCGGCATCCTGGCGGGCGCCACCTGCTTGTGTTCCTCGTCCAGCCGTCGCTGTGCCATTACAGTCGGTGAAAGGATTTCAATACCCGCCCCATGCAGCCGATCCAGTATTGCTCTAAGCAAGCGCGTTTTATGAGTCAGCATTTGTTTGACTTCGGAGCAGAAACCAGCCGCCTTGTAACTTACCGCATGATCACCCAGGCGGGTAAGCTGGGTAAAGGGATCTTCAAGGCCGGCATCCAGAGCTGCCTGCTCGAGCAGAGGCTCTACTTGATAATAGGGCACGTCATAGCCAAGCGACAGCTCGCAGGCGATTACAGTGCCAGACGCGCGCACCACTTTCACGGGATGGGTTGTCAGGTACAGGTTTGGCAGGGTGATCAAATCACGGTCTTCTGACTGAATTTCGGTATGAAACAACCCGCGCTCCGTCACCCGCCCAAAATGTTCATTGACACGCACGAAATCTCCGAGCTTAAAGCTTTCCACGGCACGCAACATTAACCCGGCCATGGCGTTGGCGACGAAAGTGGTCGAGGACAGCGCAACCACCCCGGTAATGACCAGTCCAAGCAATCCAAACAGATCGCCGCGACTGGAATCGGATATGGGTAATGCCAGAATCACGGCAATCACCGCCGCAACGGTCAGCAGGAGCATGAGTAACTGACGGCCCAGGTGGGTGCGACCCCCGGCTCGCCGAATCAGGAATTGATGGGCCAGGTTCAGCAACAGGATTGCAGCGACAAGTACCGCCAACAGCGGCGTATAACTACCTGGAAAATCAATTCCTTCGGTCAAGACAGGCTCCGGTCAACTCATGTCATCCGGGTTCATTATGCTATAAGCTTGCGGGTCAAGACAGACATCGAAAGCCGCTGAATGGCGAAATCAAAACTGAGTTTGCGGCAGCAAAAAAGAATTCGGGCAAAGCAGAAAAAAGCTATCGACGACGCCACCGCTGACCGGAAGGTAGAGGCACTACTGCATTCGGGGCAGTTGGGTCCGGAACAGCATGGCGTGGTGGTGACACGCTCCAGCAACCAGGCTGATGTGGCGTCGATGACGGATCCCGATTACCGTTGCCGATGCCATTTTCGCGCCCACCTGGAACCCCCCGTCAGTGGGGATCGGGTGATTTGGCGGGCCGGCGAGCCTTATGGTGTGATATCCAGCGTACTGCCTCGGACCAGCGTTCTGCAAAGACCCGACAGCCGAGGAACACTGCGAGCTGTTGCCGCCAATATCAACCATATCGCAATCGTAATCGCACCTGAACCCGAAGCTCAGGTCTCACTGATCGATCGCTACCTGGTCGCCTGTGAATATCAGCGCATCGAACCCACCCTCGTGGTCAACAAAAGCGATATGGCGGCTGGGGTGACAACACCCGTGATTGAGTTATCCGACCGTTATCGGGAACTGGGCTACCGAGTGATGATCACTTCCGCGAAATCGGGTGTCGGCGTTGATTCGTTGGGCCAACTGCTGGCAAATCGCCTCAGTATTTTCGTCGGTCAGTCTGGTGTCGGGAAATCATCGCTGATCAACACTCTCAAACCTTCAGCTCGGATCAACACCGGCGAGTTGTCCGACGCCGGGGCCACGGGGCGTCACACCACCACCACGAGCCAACTCCACGTCCTGGCCAATGGCGGCGAAATTATTGACTCCCCAGGCGTGCGGGATTTCGGTTTGCCGCACTTGAGTGAAGCAGAGCTGGCCCATGGTTTTGTCGAGTTCAGAAAATTCCTGGGCCGCTGTCGGTTCCGCAACTGTGGTCACCGGGGTGACCCGGGCTGCGCCCTTGAAGAGGCTCACACGGAAGGACTGATCAGTGACGCGCGCCTGAAAAGCTTCCATGAAATCCATAAAAGCCTCCATCTAACCTAGACCGGGATATATTCATTGAACGCGGAAAAAGCCTCACCATGGTCGCGGCTGACCAGTCGTGTATGTTGTCTTCTTCAGTACCTGTTGCCACAACACGTACTGTCCAGGCTTGTCGCGCGCCTGGCCGAAGCCAAAACGCCGTGGCTAAAAAATCTGCTGATCAATCAAGCCATCAGGTATTTCGACATTGATACCGACGAGGTCCTGTGCGCATCAGCCTCGGACTATGGCAGCTTCAACGATTTTTTTACCCGTGCCCTCAAACCCGGACTGAGACCCGTTGCTACCGGCGAGAATGTCATCGTATCCCCCGCCGACGGCAGGATCAGTCAGCGCGGAAATATTACCGCGGGGCGCTTTTTCCAGGCGAAAGGCCACACCTACCCGCTGGAAAAACTGCTGGCGGACGAGCGACTCGCCGCTCGATTTCAGTCTGGAAAATTTGCCACCGTCTACCTCTCACCGCGGGATTATCACCGGGTCCATATGCCGGTGGCCGGGAAACTGGTCGAGGCGCGCTACATTCCGGGCAAGTTGTTCTCCGTCAACCCGGTGACCGTTGCGGGAGTGGCCAATTTATTCGCGCGTAACGAACGGCTGATATGTAATTTTGAATCCGAACGGGGCCCTGTGTGCGTAATCCTGGTCGGAGCGCTGCTGGTTGCGGGCATAGAATCCGTCTGGCATGGGCATTACGCGCCGGGGAAACCCTGCCATGAGTATTTTGCCACGCCCATACCCTATGCTAAAGGAGCGGAAATCGGCCGTTTTAAATTCGGGTCGACCGTTATTTTGCTGGTACCGAAAAACTACACTCTCGAGCCAGGCAGGTGCGAAGGGGCATCGGTTAAGATGGGAGAAAGCCTTGCTCGGGACGGGTGTTGACCCCCCGCTTTGATGCGTTTCGCGCTGGCTTTGGTCGGCGTTCTTTAATGGCTCGACCGCAACTTTTCCTTGAGTGTCTGCCAAAAACCGCCCTTCCCTTCGCTCATGGTTTCGGCGAGAAACAATGCGGAAATATTGGCCATGTCCACTTCGTAACCCACGGGTTCAAGATCGCGGGCAATGGCAATTCGATCCACTGATCCCAGGTCAGTATTGCTGTTGGTTTCCAGCAAGGTCCTGGCGGTCTCCTCATTTTTCAGATCGATCAGATAAACATTTTCGTTCAGGTTATCGACCGAACGACCGAGAATGGCTATCTGAGGGGTGAGACGCGATTTGGGGTGCTGCTCGACGACGACACCGATGTCGCCCGTTGATAACTCAACCAGCGTCCCCGTCGGATAGAGCCCCACCGACTGGATAAACTGCACAACCAGATCTTCCTGAAAGGCTTCACCACGCATGTTGTAGAGCATGCTCACGGCTCGTGAAGGAGCCAGAGGGTGAGTCGCTTCGCGAGGATTGCATATCGTGTCATAAGTCGCGGCTATGCCCGCGATCCTAGCTAACAGCGGGATCTTTGTGCCCGCGATCCGTTCCGGGAAACCCTGACCATTATGCCGCTCGCCGTGATAGCGAACGACTGAAATCACTCGGGGCTCGACCTTGCGTGTGTTACGCAGCATCTCAACCCCGTATTCGACATATTTCTGATATTCCTGCTCTTCTTCTTCACTGCGATCACGCTTGCGCAACAGCGCGTTGGGTATCCTGATCTTGCCGATGTCCTTGAGCAGGGTGCCCATGCACAATACAGAAATTTCATTTTTATCCATGCCAATGTAGCGCGCAAACTGTACCGCCCAGAGCGCTGAACGCAAGCTGTGGTCATGGGTATGCTGATCGCTGTCGCGCAAGCGTACCAGCCAGGTAAAGGCGTCGGGGCAGCGTAAGACACTCTCGACCATGCCGCCGACATTGGACTTCAGATTTTCATAGTCATCGGCATTGCCACGCGCGATTTGCCGGCTCACCACATTGAGATTGGCGCGCAAATCACGAACCAGCCGTTGCGCAAGTGCCGCTTCGGCTTTTAAGGACGTCGTAACCTCGTAAACCCCTCGTCGTACATTGATTGGGGGGCAGCCGTCATCGACATGGGGGACGGCACGGAAATTCTTTCTACGATCTGGGCTATCGAGTCGAATGCGCGCGCGGCGGTCGCCGCCGGGAGCGGGGTCGCCTGAATCCAGCAATCCCCGCCCCTTGGTAACGTCTATATAGACAAAATCACAATAGGTTTTCAGTGTCGCGATATCTTCGCTCGCCCTGATGTAGAAGCCCTGCAGCGGAAAGGGTGTGTTCTTCCAGGGGCGATCAAGACGCGAGACATACATGCCCAGTGTAAGGTCAGCCACGTTGACCTGGATTTGCTTGAGTTCCAATGCTCTCTCCTGGCACTTCGCCGGAAAACCGCTGGCGGCCCTTGCTAACTATTTAAAGCTGATTCTCACTAATCACTAGCAGGGCCGTAATGGCGGCAAGGTCATAGGCGAAGATTAAACTGAACAAAGGCAAATGCAAGGCAAATCCACCTACTGGCGGAATTAGGCGACAAACGCCGGGATAAGCGTCACAAGTCAGTGAAATTTCACAGACAAATCGTGAACCAGGTCAACCAAAGCGGCGACCTGGCGAGGCTCGATATCGGGGGTGATGCCATGTCCCAGATTGAAAACATGGCCCGAACCATGACCATAGGCTTCGAGGATGGCGATTACCTCGCGTTCAATCACCGCTACCGGGGCGCGCAATACCGCCGGATCCATATTGCCCTGAAGCGCCGTTTGTTCCCCGATGCGGGCCCTGGCTTCACCAATATCCTGGGTCCAGTCCAGCCCGACGCCCTGGCAACCGGTAGCAGCCATGGCCTCTAGCCACATTCCGCCCCCCTTGGTGAAAAGAATAACCGGTACGTCTTGGCCGTCCGGAGCTGGAGTCAGATCGGCGACAATCCGGGCCATATAGTTTAGGGAAAAATGCCGATATGCCCTGGCGCTAAGCACACCCCCCCAGGTGTCGAAAATCTGTACTAC
This sequence comes from Porticoccaceae bacterium, assembly GCA_040235495.1. Classification (GTDB taxonomy): domain Bacteria; phylum Pseudomonadota; class Gammaproteobacteria; order Pseudomonadales; family Porticoccaceae; genus HB2-32-21. The sequence continues at coordinate 21,531 of JBECKV010000096.1, read as the reverse complement.
CTGGGCGCCAGCCTTGATTTGCGCGTTGAGGTAATCGGTCACCGATGCCGCAAGTTTTTCAAGAAGCAGGGTAAGAACCTCGGGCTGCTGGTAGAGCATGGCCTTGGTTTTGACGAATTCCCTGCTGCTCCCACCCTCGATCATATACGTTGCCAGGGTCCAGGGACTGCCTGAAAAACCGATCAGGGGTACGCGCCCGTTCAGTTCCCGGCGTATCAGCCTCACCGCTTCGAGCACGTAGGTCAAATCCCTGGCGGTGTCAATCACCGGCAGTTGTTCGACATCCCTGAGGCTAGTGATAGGTTTGCGAAACCGGGGGCCCTCACCTTCTTCAAAATAAAGCCCCAGCCCCATGGCGTCGGGAATCGTCAAAATGTCGGAAAATAATATAGCGGCATCCAGCTCAAAACGCTCCAGTGGCTGCAATGTCACCTCGCAGGCCGCTTGAGGGTTTTGGCATAGTGAAAGAAAATCTCCGGCTTTTTCACGGCGAGCTCGATATTCAGGCAGGTAGCGCCCCGCCTGGCGCATGACCCATACCGGTGTAGCGTCTAGCGGCTGCCTTCTCAACGCGCGCAGCAGGCGATCGTTTTTCAAGGTGACCATGAGGGCGGACCTGCCACTTAAACTGACAGATAATCCATGATGCCCTCGGCCGCCCGCCGTCCCTCCCAGATAGCAGTAACCACCAGATCGGAGCCACGCACCATATCACCGCCGGCAAAAACCTTTGGGTTACTGGTTTGGAAGGGATAGGTTTGATTTTCCGGCGCAACCACCCCTCCCCAGTCATTGAGGTCGATCGCGTGATCGTCAAACCAGGGTGCCGGGCTGGGTTGGAAACCAAAGGCCAGCAGCACCACATCAGCGCTCACTATGGTTTCGCTACCGGGCACAACAATCGGGCGCCGTCGGCCTTTTTCATCCGGCTCGCCCAGTTCGGTCCTGACGATTTTGATACCTTCGACTTGCCCATCGCCAATAATTTCAATCGGTTGATGATTAAACAGAAAGTCGACGCCCTCCTCCCTGGCGTTAAGTACTTCGCGCCGGGAGCCGGGCATATTGGCCTCGTCCCGTCTATAAATGCATGTCACCTTGCCTGCTCGCTGACGTATGGCTGTGCGATTGCAGTCCATGGCGGTGTCGCCACCCCCCAGGACAACGACCTCCCTGCCACTAACGGACAGGAATTCGTGGCCAGGCAATTGGGGCCAGTTCTGGTTGTGATTGACGTTGGCGACCAGGTAGTCGAGGGCGTTGACCACGCCCGGAAGCCGCTCACCGGGGAAGCCCCCGCGCATGGCAGTATAGGTGCCCATGCCCAGGAACACGGCGTCATAGTCTTCCAGCAGCGACTGAAAGGAAATATCCTTACCCACTTCCGTATTGAGATGAAACTCGACACCCATTTCCGAGAATACCTCTCGGCGCAGGGCCATTACCGACTTCTCCAGCTTGAATTCCGGTATGCCAAAGGTTAGCAGGCCGCCAATTTCCGGGTAAAGATCAAACACCACAGCCTTGACGCCATTGCGGGCCAGTATATCGGCACAGGCCAGGCCCGCGGGCCCCGCACCAACGATAGCAACGCGTTTTCCCGTGGCCTTCACTTCCGTCAGGTCGGGACGCCAGCCCATGGCCAGTGCCGTGTCAGTGATGTATTTCTCGACACTGCCAATCGTCACCGCCCCAAACTCATCATTCAGCGTACAGGCACCCTCGCAGAGACGGTCCTGGGGACAAATCCGGCCACATACCTCGGGCAGCGAATTGGTTTGATGACATAACTCCGCCGCTTTCAGAATATTGCCTTCGGCCACCAGCGACAGCCAGTTGGGAATGTAATTGTGTACCGGGCATTTCCATTCACAATAGGGATTGCCGCAGTCCAGGCAACGATGGGCCTGGGCCGCCGCCACCTTAGCGCCGTAGGGTTGATAGATTTCCACGAAGGCTTCGGTCCGATCCTGGAAGGACTTCTTGTCCGGCTCACGGCGTTCGAGTTCGATAAACTGATAATGGTTACTGAGTCGTTCGGTCATAGCGTCATTTCCTGCCCGGGGTCAGGTCTTATTCAGGCCGCGCGCGCGTATTTTCGAACAGGCCGGCCAGGGAGGCGGACTTCGGTTTCACCAGCCAAAATTTGTTGATCAAGGCGTCGAAATTCTCCAGTACGGTCTGACCCCGCTGACTGGCCGTCTCGTTGACAAACTCGGTAATAAGTCCGAGCAGGAACTCTCGTTGGTGCTCTTCAGCCTCCTGGGTAATATGCTGAACGTCGACCAGTTCGCTGTTGACACGATCGTAGAACTGACGATTTTCATCAAGCACGTAGGCAAAGCCACCAGTCATGCCGGCGCCAAAATTATAGCCCGTGGAGCCCAGAATCACCGTGACCCCGCCGGTCATATATTCGCAGCAATGATCGCCCGCGCCTTCGATAACCGCAGTCGCGCCGGAATTGCGAACGGCAAAACGCTCGCCCGCCCGCCCGGCGGCAAACAACCTGCCACCCGTGGCGCCGTATAAACAGGTGTTGCCCATGATCGGAGTCTCATGGCTGGCAAAACTGCTGCCCGGGGGCGGCGCAATGACTATCTTGCCTCCGGCCATGCCTTTGCCGACATAATCATTGGCATCGCCGCGCAAGTAGAGTTCCAGGCCTCCGGCATTCCAGGCACCCAGTGACTGACCGGCGACGCCCTCGAGACACACCTTCAGCGGCGCCCTGGCCATACCCCGGTTACCATGGCGACGGGCGATTTCACCGCTCAAGCGCGCGCCTAGGGTTCGATCACAGTTGGAAACCCGGTAATGAAATTCGCCACCGCTAGCCGCCTCGATCGCAGGCAGCATATCGGCAACCATCCGTTCAGCCAGTTCCCCCTTATCAAAGGGAGCATTGCGTGCCACCAGGCAGTGTTGTGGTTTACTCTCAAGCAATTCGTCGGTATGCAATATCGCTGACAAATCGAGTTTTCCGTGGCGTTCGGTCTTGCCGGGCACGACTTCGAGGAGATCGACCCTGCCAATCAGGGCCTCGAGGGTAGGCACACCCAGAGCCGCCAGATACTCCCGCACTTCTTCCGCGACAAAACGGAAAAAGTTACGGGCGTTTTCAACCGTGCCGTGAAAATGATTTTCTCGCAGGCGCGCGTCCTGGGTGGCGACACCCGTGGCGCAATTATTAAGATGACAGATACGCAGGTATTTGCAGCCCAGCGCCACCATCGGCGCCGTGCCAAATCCGAAGCTTTCGGCGCCGAGGATGGCGGCCTTGATGACGTCCAGACCAGTCTTCAAGCCACCATCGGCCTGCACCCTGATCTTGTCTCGAAGATCATTGGCCTTGAGGGTTTGATGAGTCTCCGCCAGTCCCAGTTCCCATGGCGATCCCGCGTAACGAATGGAGGTCAATGGGCTCGCCGCGGTACCACCGTCATAGCCGGAAATGGTGATCAGATCCGCGTAAGCCTTGGCAACCCCGGCCGCGATAGTGCCGACCCCGGGTCTTGACACCAGCTTGACCGAAACCAGAGCTTGCGGATTGACCTGTTTAAGGTCGAAGATCAGTTGCGCCAGATCCTCGATAGAATAAATATCATGGTGCGGCGGCGGTGAAATAAGGGTGACGCCGGGTACCGAATAGCGCAACGACGCGATCAGCTTGTTGACCTTGCCTCCGGGAAGCTGACCTCCTTCACCCGGTTTTGCGCCCTGGGCAATCTTGATCTGAATGACTTCGGCATTAACCAGATAATGGGGCGTAACGCCAAATCGCCCAGAGGCTACTTGCTTGATTTTCGATGTTTTTTTAGTTCCATAGCGCCTGGGGTCCTCGCCGCCTTCGCCGGAGTTGGAGCGCCCACCGAGGCTGTTGAGTGCCTCCGCCAAGGCCTCGTGGGCTTCGGGTGACAACGCCCCCAGAGACATCCCGGCTGAATCGAAGCGAGTGATGATTTTTTCAATCGGCTCCACCTCATCAAGGGCAATGGGTGAGCCACCAAACTTGACCTTCATGAGATCACGCAAGGTAGCGACGGGACGTCCGTTGACCAGGTTGGCGTAGGCGCGCCAGTCGGCATAATCGCCGCTGCGGACCACTTTGTGCAGGGCCTCCACCACATCAGGGTTGAAGGCGTGATACTCCTGCCCGTGGATATACTTGAACAGTCCGCCAGGGGATATGGGCTGCCGATCCTTCCAGGTGGCTTGAGCCAGCAATTCCTGATCTTTCTGGAAATCGGCAAAGCCCGAGCCCTGTATTCGGCTGATCAGCCCAGGAAAACACAGATCGATGATTTCATCGGCGAAACCCACCGCTTCGTAAAGCATGGCGCCACGATAGGATGCGATGGTGGAGATGCCCATCTTGGACAAGATCTTCATCAGGCCTTTATTAATGCCCCGGCGGTAATGCTTGAAGGCTGTATCCAGATCAACGAGCAACTCCCCGCTTTCACACATTTCGTGGAGCAGGTGATAGCTGAGGTAGGGATACACGGCAGTGGCGCCACAACCGATGAGCGTCGCGATTTGATGGGGGTCTCTGGCGGCGCCGGTGCTGACAATCAGGTTGGTGTCGCAACGCAAACCCCTGGCAATCAGGTGATTATGCACGGCACCAACGGCAAAAACCGCCTGCACGGGTATTTCGCCGACCTCAATCTTGTAGTCCGACAGAATGCAGATGGTCACGTCGTCGCGAACGGCGGCTTCAATTTCAGCACATAGCTTGTGAATAGCCGACTTCAAATCCGTCTCGGCGGGCTTGTAGGCCAGGGCGAATTTCCGTGCTTGAAAGCCGGCGATGTCATTATTTTTCAAGGCAAAATACTTACGGGGCGACAACACCGGGCTATTCAGGTTGATACGCTGAGCGTGATCGACGGTTTGATCGAAGACATTATGCTCCTTCCCGAGCTGTGTGCTCAGGGACATGGTGATACCTTCACGCAAGGGATCGATGGGGGGATTGGTTACCTGGGCAAACTGCTGGCGAAAATAGTCGAAGACACTTCGACATTGTTCGGACAACACCGCCATGGGTGAATCATCCCCCATGGAAGCCACCGCTTCCTGGGCACCCTCGGCTAGCGGGGCAAGTACCTGATCTCGTTCCTCCAGGGACACTCCGTACATTTTCATGTAGCGTTTGATTAATTGGGGAGACAGTGTGCCCTCTGCTTCCAGACCATCCAGATCCATGGTGGATGCTATGGTCTTGGCGCCCTGCTTGAGCCATTGGCGATAGGGCTTGGCGGCCGCCAGGCGTCGATCGATCTGATCCCGGGTTTCTACTTGACCCCGGACGATATCCACCGACAACATGTCACCCGGACCCAGTCGTCCTTTTGCGACCACGGTCTCGGGCTGATAATCATAGACACCGACCTCCGAGGCCACGGTAATAATGTCGTCGTTGGTGAGTACCCAGCGAGAAGGACGCAAGCCATTGCGATCCAGGGCGCAAACGGCATAACGGCCATCGGTCATCACCAGGCCCGCGGGACCATCCCAAGGCTCCATGTGCATGGACTGGTAGGCAAAAAAGGCGCGCTGTTCCGCGTCCATGTCGTCAACGTTGTGCCAGGCCGGGGGTATCAGCATACGTACCGCCTGATGCAGTGGCACGCCCCCGGTGACCAGTAGTTCCAGCATGTTATCAAGGCTGGAGGAATCCGAACCTTCCCGATTCACGAGGGGCGCAAGTTCATTGAGTTCCGGCAGCAGCGGGGTATCAAACTTCGCGGTACGCGCCACGGCCCAGTTTCGATTTCCGAGAATGGTGTTGATCTCGCCGTTATGAGCCAGCATTCGAAAAGGCTGCGCCAGTGGCCATTCCGGAAGGGTATTGGTGCTGAATCGCTGATGAAAAACACAAATGGCGGTTTTCAGCCGCGGATCGGAAAGATCGGGATAGAAATTGGGGAGGTCGACGGGCATCATCAGCCCTTTGTAGCAAATCACGCGCGCCGAAAGACTGGCGATATAAAACCCCTTGTTTGTACACAATCTTTTTTCGGTGCGACGCCGAGCGACAAACAGACGTGCATCAAACTGCTTTTCGTCAAGATCGGCTGGAGCGCCGACAAAAAGATGCTCCAGTACCGGCAGGGTGCGCAGGGCGATTTCACCCAGGCATTGGCTGTTGGTAGGCACTTCACGCCAGGCCAGGACCTCAAGGTTCTCGCGAGCCATTTCCGACTCAATCACCGCCCGGGCCTTTTCCCGCTCCTCCCGGCGGTTACTGAACATTATGGCGCCAACCGCATAACGGTCCGGCAGGGAGGTATGGTGCTGTGTTTGAGTGATGTCTCTGAAGAAGGTATCCGGGATTTGCATCAGCAAACCACAGCCATCGCCGGTTTTACCATCAGCGGCAATTCCACCCCGGTGGGTCATGCAGGTTAGCGCCTCAATTGCCTTTTGAAGCAGATTATGGCTGGCATGACCACCAATATGCGCAATCAACCCAAAACCGCAGTTGTCGCGATATTCGTCCAGCCGATACAAGCCACGAGACATACAATACCTGTAAAAACAATAGATTAGAAAGAAATCGGCCGGGCACGAACAATCCGGCGGGCGAAAAGGACGAACATTTTACACATAGGAAAGTGGGGGAACAAATCCCCTAGATAGAAGCTTGGGCGAGTACGGAAATCAGATCGTCCTGGGAGTAGTCCGCGGTCACTACCGCTTGCCCTATCGACTTTAACAGTACCAGCCGTATCCTACCACCACGCGCCTTCTTGTCGACAGACATATGCTCTAGATAGGCATCCGGCCCAATATCGTCCGGACCCCGGCAGGGCAGCCCCATTGCAGCGATCAGAGACTCAATTCTCCCGGCATCCATGGGCGTCAGCCACCCCAGCCGAACAGACATACGGGTGGCCATGACCATTCCCGCGGCTACCGCCTCGCCATGCAGCCAGCCTCCGTAACCCTGATGGGTCTCAATGGCGTGACCAAAGGTATGCCCCAGATTGAGTATGGCTCTGAGGCCGCTTTCCCGCTCATCGGCGCTGACGACCCGGGCTTTGAGACGGCAGGAAACCGCTATGGCATGGAGCAGAGCCTTTTCCTGCCGTTCCAAGAGGTCAGTGGCGTGACTCTCTAGCCAGCAAAAAAACTCTTCATCGATAATGAGACCATATTTAATGATTTCAGCCAGCCCCGCCCTGTACTCCCGTTCGGGGAGGGTGTCCAGTGCTTCTATGTCGATGAACACCGCTTTGGGCTGATGGAAAGCGCCGATCATATTTTTGCCCAGCGCATGGTTAACGGCGGTTTTACCACCCACCGATGAGTCTACCTGCGCCAGTAAGGTAGTGGGAATCTGGATAAAATCGACACCCCGTTGATAACAGGCCGCTGCAAACCCGGTCATATCGCCGATGACCCCACCTCCCAAAGCGATCAGGGTCGTATCCCGATTGTGGCCACACTCCAGTAATCTGGAAAATATCAAATTAAGGGTTTCAAGATTTTTGTACTGTTCACCGTCCGGCAGCACCAGTTGGTCAACACTCTGACCCGTCAATGCCCCGGTCAGCCTTTCAAGATAAATCGGACCAACTGTTTCGTTAGTAACGATTAACAAGCCGTCGCCGCCCACATAGGGCGACAACAGTCCTTCCTGCCGCAGTAAACCTTTGCCAATCAAAATTGGGTAACTACGTTCGCCCAGGTCCAGGCTCAGAATATGTCTGCTCAAGAGTTTGCCGCGCTTACTTGGAGGTTACGCTCGTATGCGCGCTCACGCGCATCACGTGTCTAGAAACGTTATTTTATCACTATCCGCTGGCCTGAATCAGGCTTCTCAGCGCATTAGCGCTGGCATGGGGAGTAGTATTAATTCCATCGTAGATGATATCGGCAACTTCCCGATAAAGTGGCTCCCGCTCTCGAACCAGTCGCTCGATCAGCGCACGCCGATCCTGCACTTGCAGGAGGGGACGCTTGGTGTCGCGCAGGGTACGCCGATACAAGGCCTCGGGCGGGATAGCGAGGTAGATAACAGTGCCGCTTTTTTTTAGAAGATCCCGGTTTTCAGGCCGAATAACGACCCCGCCACCCGTGGCTATGACGATGTTATCAAGCGTCGCTACTTCACTGAGAATCGAAGACTCCCGAGCCCGGAATCCCGCTTCGCCCTCGACATCAAAGATCCACTGAATGTCCGCGCCACAACGGCTTTCAATTTCAGCATCGAGATCGATAAACGCGAAGTTCAGAAGTCTAGCGAGCTGCCTGCCAACTGTCGTCTTGCCGGCCCCCATGGGGCCGACAAGAAAGATACGTTGCGGCACTCAGCGGTCCAAAAGCTGGTCGTTGATAATTCGAGGCGTCACGAAAATCAGGATTTCTCTTTTCGACTGGTCCTTGAAATCATTCCTGAACAACCTGCCAACCAGGGGGAGATCACCTAGAACAGGGACTTTGTCAACCGCATCCACCTGCTGCATCTGAAAAATCCCACCCAGGACCAGCGTCTGGCCGTCGCCCACCAGCGCCTGGGTTTGCACCTCGGTAATATCGATCGTCGGTTCGGATCCGCCCTCCGAAGTAGGCACGATTTCACCCACCTGGTCCTGAGTAATATGCAGGTCCATGATCACCCGGTTGTCAGGCGTAATCTGGGGGGTAACTTTCAACTGCAGTACCGCTTCCCGAAATTCCAGATCCGTTTCGCCACTGGAAGTGCCGGTTTCATAGGGAATTTCCACCCCTGATTTAATCACGGCTTCCTGCTTGTCACCGGTCAACACCTTGGGCTGGGATATGGTTTCACCAAAGCCATCAGCTTCCATGGCACTGATTTCCCAATCGAGGAACAGGTTATCCCGCAGCAGACCCAGGCTTAAACTACCAAAGCGTTCGGCCGAGCCAAGATCCACGGCCAATGTTTCGGATAACAGCAGATCGGATTCATTGGTAATTGCCCCGGTACCGGGATCTATTTCACTTGAATCAATGGTAAAGGCATCGACAACACCATCGGATTTCTGAGCGTCCCTATTTCCGGCGAAAGAATAGAGCGAGTCACCGCGGTCTTCCACGCCCGCAATACCCCAGCGCATCCCTATTTCCTTACGAAAGTCAGTGGTGGCGACAATGATACGAGCATCGATTTCCACTTGCTTGATGGGAATATCCAGTTCCTTGACCAGACGGCGAAACTCGTCGATCTTGTCCTGTACATCAGTCAGGACAATGGTATTGGTTCGCTCATCGACAATCGCCGTGCCGCGCTCGGATAGAATACTGGAAGTAGCATTCTCATCACGACTACTACCACCGCCACCGCCACTGCCGCGGGTGTTATCAGTATTAAACAGCTCGAACAATTTTCGGGCGTCGGCATAACGCACCCGAACGAAATCCGTCACCAGGGGCGCCAACTCTATCAATTGCTTGTTTGCCTCTACCTGCAAGCGCTCCTGCTCGGCAATTTCAACCGCGGGCGCCACCATGAGCACATTCCCCTGCTGGCGTTTATCGAGGCCCTTGGCCTTGAGCACAATATCCAGTGCCTGATCCCAGGGAACATTTTCGAGGCGCAGCGTGATATTGCCGGTGACGGTATCGCTGGCAACCAGGTTCAGTCCGGTAAAGTCGGCGATCAACTGAAGTACGGAGCGAACTTCGATGTCCTGAAAGTTCAGCGACAATTTTTCACCGGCGAATTGATCTTTATTCCTGGTCTCGATTTCCTGCCGCGTCAGAGGTTTGACGCTGACAACGTACTGCTTATCGGCCTGATAGGCCAGATAGTCGTATTCACCCATGGCGGCGATGGTTATCCGCGTGGTGAGGCCATCGCTGACACTGTCGATGGTCTTGATCGGCGTCGCGAAATCTACTACATCCAATTTACGATTCAGGTCCTGGGGCAGGGCGGTTCGATAGAGCGAAAGGATGATCGAGGAGCCCTCCTTGGACACATCTATGGGCGTATTTGCATTGGCCAGCATGACAGAGACGACACCCTCCCCGGCTTCGCTCCGGCTAAAATCCAGGTCCTCGACGGCATTTTCAGTCTGGCGAACCGCTATCGTCCCATTACTGCGTTGAGTACTTTCAGAAGTTCCGCCCACGGACGGGTTGGAGGCCGTCTCCCCACCCCCGGACGTCGCACTCTGTCCGATTACGAGCGTTACTACGTCACCACTACTGGCAACCTCATAGGGCGCGGGCGATACCAGGTTAACGATGACCCGGGTACGCCCCCCGGCGCTCAGCACTACCGCGCTTTCGCCGTTTGCGAAGGACAGTGGATACTTCTTCTCCTTCAACGCGCTTTCGGTGCCTTCGAAATCCAGCACAACTCTTGCCGGTGACTCGACCGTATAGCCCTTGGGCTCAACAGCCTGACCGTCGAAATCCAGCTTGATTTCAAACCGTTCGTTGGGCAGAGCGGAAAAGCCGATACCTTCTATGGTTGCGGCTCCAGCGGTCATGGCCTGAGCGAATATAACCGCGGCACAGGGTATTTTTATTCCTGCCCCCAATGTCATTTCAAACCAACGAATTACCTTCATCCCGGATTCCCCAATACTGGTCATTAATCATTCTCCTTGAGCGCCAAAGCTCTGGGCCTTTCCACCCAACCCTCTTTACCGTCCGGAACTATCTCCACCACATCCAGTTGCGATGGGCTGACCGACACGATTTTTCCGTGGTTTTTACCTAGGTAATTACCCACGGTTACCCGATGCACACTGCCTTCGCCATCGTCAACCAGTGACCACAGCACCCCGTCTTTTTCCAGTGTTCCAACCATTACCAGGGCGGCAAAATTAAATCCCTCTAAATATTCCTTTTCCCGGTTTTCGTCCGGCTTTACCGCAACCCTGCCCTGACTGTCGTCAGCAGTGGCCGTCAATGGTTTTTCAAAGGGACTGCGCTGAGCGACAACGCTGTATTTGAAGGCTTCATACATCCTAAAGGTTGGCAGGGGCTCTATTTCCCCCTGGGGCTGGGTTTTGGCCTGCTCCATGAATTGCTGCAGATCAGCATGATTTCCATCAGGCGTGCAACCCGCAATCAATAGACACGTGGCGGCCAGCGCTAACAGCCTGGCGGGGGTTGTCTTATTTCGCTCCATCATCTTCCCCCTTATATCGGTACGTCTTCGCCTCCAGCTCAAATACCTGCTGCCCCCCCTTATCGGTGGTCTTCAGGGAAAAATCGTGGAGGGTCACGATGCGTGGCAATCCAGCCACACCGCTGACAAAGGTAGCGACATCATGATACCCGCCACCGGCGATTATTTTTATCGGCAATTCAACATAAAACTCCTGAGCCCGTTCGGGTTGCAGGGAAATCGTGTTTATTTCCAGGCTGCTGCCGTGACCCAGATCGGTAATATCTTCAAGCAGGCCAGGAACCTCGGTATCGGCGGGAAGCTGACCGAGCAAAGCATTAAAGGATGCCTCCAGCTCGACCATTTGCTGCTTATAAGCCTCGAGGTTGGCCACTTCAAAGGCTTTCTCCTTATAGGTCTGCCTGAGCGAAGTTTCTTTTTTCTCGGCATTCTCAAGGACCGCATACAGATCCTTGGCGTGAAAAAAATAACCGGCCACCATGACTAGCAAAAACAGGGCGACGCACACCACCACCCTGTAGAGAAGTGGCCATACGCCGATGTTGTCCAGCGTAAACTCAGAGACCTCAAGATCCTTGGCTTTGAACTTTTCAGCTGCCATGAGCCGCGACCTCCCTGCCTTCTTCGCGCCTTTCAGCAATTTTCACCTGCAACTCAAATCTGCTCCCCTGCTCGCCCAGCATCTCATCCGCTTCCACCTTGGTAAGATTGGGATCCTTGAACATTTCCACCGCTGCAAGCTGTCGCATCAGCACGGAGATCCTGCTATTGGATTCAGCGTAACCAATCAGCGACACATTGCCTGCTCTCCTCACCATCTCAGTGAAATACACGCCATCGGGCGTTGCCCTGACAAACTGGTCATAAATCTTGACGATATCGGCACGATTGCTTTGCAGAGCCAGAATCACCTCCATGCGTTCGATCATCTGCTGGCGCCTCAGCTTCAGCTGGGAGATCTCTTCCACCTTCTTGTCCAGTATGGCAATTTCCCGATTAAGGAGATCATTACGGCTGTTTTGCCAGTCTATGCGGCCGTTAACCAGCCGATCCCAGACAAACACTGAAAACATGCCCAATAACAGCACGGCCACCATGACGACCACGAATTCTTTTCGCTTTTCCCGCCGGTACTCCTCCCGCCAGGGGAGCAAGTTGACATTGGCCATATTATTCGAAGCTCCTTAAGGCTAATCCAACAGCTATGAGCATAGCCGGGGCATCCATTGCCAAAGCGACGGCATTGACTTTGTTACTCACCGCCATATTTGCAAAAGGGTTGGCAATCATCGTCGGCAAGCCAAGCTTCTCCTCCACCTCGTCCCGTAACCCGTCCATGGATGCCACCCCACCAGCCAGTATCAGCTGATCCACATAGTTGTACTGGCTGGAAGAGAAGAAGAACTGCAGCGATCTGGAGATCTGTTGAATCAGGGCCTCTTTAAACGGCACCAATATTTCGGATTCGTAGTCCTCGGGCAAGCCGCCCTGCTTCTTCGCTTGACCGGCTTCTTCGTGGGACAGGCCATAACGCCTCTGAATTTCCTCGGTCACCTGCTTGCCGCCGAAAGCCTGCTCCCGTGTGTACAGGGTTTTGCCTTCCACCAACACGCTGAGCGTCATCATAGTCGCTCCGACGTCGACAATGGCTACAACCCGCTCTCCCAGGTCTTCCATTTGCTCGGCCAGCAACTGGAAAGCGCGTTCAACGGCAAACACCTCGACATCCACGACCTTTGGCTTCAAGCCCGCCATTTCCAGGACTTCAGCCCGTGAGTCCACCGTCTCGCGCCGACAGGCCGCAAGCATTACATCCACTTGGCCTGGGTTGTCTTCGGATAAGCCGAGCAGCTCAAAGTCGAGGGCCACTTCGTCGAGGGGATAGGGAATGTACTGATCGGCCTCAACCGAAAGCTGTGATTCCAAGCCTTCCTCACTCAGGTCAGCGGGCATCTCAATCACTTTCGTGATAACCGCCGAACCGGCAACGGCTACCGCGGCGTCCTTGTTCTTAACCTTGGCCTGGGCGACGACCTTACTGACAACATCGGCTAGCGCATCGACATCCTTGACAACCTTTTCCACGACGGTGTTGGGCGGCAAGGGCCTGACCATGTAGCTTTCGACCTTGTAACGGCTTCCGCTTCGACTCAACTCGAGCAACTTCACCGTGGAAGAGCTGATATCCACGCCCAGCAGGGGCTTGGCCTGCCTATCCAAAAATGAAAATATTCCCATTTTTATTTATAAAATCCTGTGGTTATGCGGGTCTTATGATAACGCACTGCAAGTTATCATCATAACCCGGCTAGTGCAAATTAATGACCGGAGGGCAGTATAATGACATTCAGCACTCCATTGCGATGTAGAATCCTCTATGCGTATGCGACATCCAGCTTCATCCCTATTCAAACTCTTCATTTTGATAGTACTTCCAGCAGTGGGGTTCGGACTCACTTTGGCCGCCAGCCTGTATCTCTACCTTAGCCCTAAACTGCCTTCGGTGGAAACCCTAAAAACCGTTAAATTTCAAACCCCTTTGAGAGTTTATTCACAAGATCTGAAACTTATTGGCGAGTTTGGCGAAAAGCGCCGCAACCCCATTGAATTCGAAGCAATCCCGTTGAAATTCGTACAAGCGGTTCTGGCCGCGGAAGACGACGGGTTTTACCAACACATCGGCGTTGATTTCTCCGGGCTCCTGCGCGCAGGCATCGAGCTGCTCAGGACCGGACATATCCAGTCCGGTGGCAGCACTATTACCATGCAGTTGGCCCGAAACTTCTTCCTCACTCGGGAACAAACCTTTATTCGGAAATTCAACGAAATCCTCCTTGCACTGCGGATTGAGGACGAAATCACGAAAAATGAGATATTTACTTTATACGCCAATAAAATCTACCTGGGCAATCGCGCCTATGGCATCGAAGCGGCAGCGCTAACCTATTACGGCAAATCAATTTCCGATTTAAACCTCGCTCAACTGGCGATGATTGCCGGCCTGCCCAAAGCCCCTTCCACCTTCAACCCGATCATCAATCCACAGCGGGCGCTCAGCAGACGCAACTGGATCCTTGGACGCATGTTGAAACTTGGATACATCGGCGAGGAAGACTATCAACAAGCCCTGGAGAGTTCTCTCACCGCCCAGTACCATGGTCCACAGATCGATTACAACGCCCCCTATGCCGCGGAAGAGGCGCGGGCCAAGGCCCTGGCAATACTTGGTGCCGATGTTTATACCGCTGGCTACAGCATCATCACAACCATCGACAGCGCCCTGCAAAAGCTAGCTGATAGCGCCTTGCAAAATGGCTTAATGGCTTATGATTGGCGCCACGGGTATCGTGGCCCGGAAGCCCATGTTGAAAGCCAGGAGGAATGGCAGGCAGTGCTCGCCAACACCCCAGTGGTTGGAGGGCTACAGCCCGCGATCGTCACCTCGGTTAGCCAGGATGGCCTGCTGGTATTGACCAAATCGCAGGCAATAGAGCTCATTCCCGCACATCACCCTAGCCTCAAAAACCTGCGCCAGTATGTCTCCGAGGACCACCGTAAAGCGGTCGCCAAGGCCCTGTCAGATATCTTTACACCGGGTGATCTGATACGACTGGCCCATGCTGACGGTGGCAAACCGTCTCTAAGCCAGCTACCAGAAGCGCAGGCGGCGCTCGTCGCCATCGATCCGGGCACTGGCGCAATACTCGCCATGCGCGGCGGCTTTGATTTTTATCAGAGTCACTTCAACAGGGTCGAGCAGGCACAGCGTCAGCCCGGCTCTAACTTCAAACCGTTCATTTACGCGGCTGCTTTGGAAAATGGCATGACTGCCGCCACGGTCATCAATGATGCCCCGGTGGTATTTGACGGTGACACGGTCGAAAGGGCCTGGCGGCCGCAAAACAGCGGCGGCGAATTCCATGGGCCAACTCGCTTACGGGAAGCCCTGTATCGCTCGCGCAACCTTGTTTCCATCAGGGTTTTGCGTCAGATCGGGATTGATACAGCGCTGGGTACCCTAGACAAATTTGGTTTCGATAAAAAATCCCTGCCTAAGGATCTGTCACTGGCGCTGGGCACTTACGCGGTAAGCCCCCTGCAAATCGCCGCCGGATATGCGACCTTCGCAAACGGCGGCTATAAAATAGAGCCCTACCTGGTGGAACGCATCGAAGATCTGGATGGCAAGACCGTTTATCAGACAAGCTCACCCCTGGTGTGCGCAGCCTGTGTGTCTACGGTAGCGTCAATTGATACCCCTCCTGGACCCGCCGCAGGCATGGACGGTATCGAAACAGCCCCCTCTGACACACCCCGACCCGCCAATTTAGACGCCGCTGGCGCGACTGAGCCGGCAAGTCCGCGCCCTCAGGCCCGCCGTATCCTCGAACCGCAAATCGCCTACATCATGGATTCGATGTTAAAAGATGTCGTTCTCCGCGGCACCGGCGCGAAAGCGAGGGTCCTGAAGCGATCCGATATCGCCGGTAAAACTGGCACCACCAATGGTCCCCGGGATGCCTGGTTTTCTGGCTACAACCCCGACCTTGTCACCACCGTATGGTTGGGCTTTGACGACAATAAGCTACTGGGACGGAACGAATTCGGTGGCTCGGCCGCCCTGCCCATATGGATCGACTTCATGGGCCAAGCGCTCAAAGGGAAAAAAGAGAAGTACCCACGGCAACCGGAAGGTTTGGTGGCAATGAAAATTGATCCTAGGACCGGGCTACGGAGTAACGCCAATGATCCATCCGCGATTTTCGAATGGTTTGTAGAGGACAATACCCCGCCTTATGGCATTAGCGCTCGGTCGCCAGCCTCTGGCAGTTACGGTGGTCACGGAGCGGTGCCGCTTCCCGAAGATATTTTCTAGGCCATGGCTGTTGACGATTGACTCTCGTAACGCTTGGTTATTTCAGGTTAACGCTTTCTTCGCTACCGCGCGCCAATGAGGTCCCGCCATGGAAATTGCGGGTCACCAACGACATAGAAGAAGGGATTGAGTAAGTCATCCTTGGTGTTGTAGCGAACCACATGAAACCCGGTATCCAGCACCACACCTCCGGCGGCCTCGACGACCGCCTGAGCAGCGGCGGTATCCCATTCCATGGTTGGCGCAAGCCGGGGATAGAGATCCGCCTGACCCTCAGCGACAAGGCACAGTTTCAGGGAACTACCCATATTACATGTCTCGACAACGCCCAGCCTGTCGCTCAAACTTGCCAGCAGATCATCCACCGCACCGGCACCGTGGCGCCGGCTGGCCACCACTTCAACGGGTTTGTTGCTCTGCCCTCGGCCGCCCATTGACCGACAAACAATGGGAATTTTCTCGCCCCCCCGAGCAAATTTAAAAGCCCCCTGCCGGTGGACACCGACATAGGTAATCCCTGATACGGGCACGTGCACAACACCGAGTATTGGCACGCCATCATCAACCAGGGCGATGTTTACCGTGAACTCCCCGTTACGACCGATAAACTCCTTGGTTCCATCCAGCGGATCGATGATCCAGTAACGTCGCCAGGATTGGCGTGTCGCAAAATCCGGGACCGCTGACTCCTCGGACAGGATTGGCACACCGGACAACATCGATTCCAGGCCAGCGACCAGAACACTGTGCGAGGCCAGATCCGCGGCCGTCAACGGTGAGTCATCCTGCTTCCGCGCCACGTCGAATTCATCGGCATCATAAATCCTTAAGATTGCGCTTCCCGCGTCAATAGCCAAACCGACCACGCGATCGACCAGATTTGAATCCAGATCATGTGCCACGACTATCCGCTCTCCTGATACACACTGCCGATTGCCCGGGAGTTATCCGCATGAATGCTTAGCAGCAAGGTAATCCCGTACCAGAAACAGCGCGGCAATGGAGATGCCATCAGCGACATCCCCCCGGATCAGCAGCTCCGATAGCCTTCCCAGTGGCCACTCCATCTTCAGCAGGGGCTCTGGCTCGTCACCTTCCAGGGGTGACTCGTACAGATCCTCGGCATAGATGACATCAATCGAGCGAGCCATGTATGAGGGGTTGATATGAATTGTTTTCAGATACTGCAAACCTCGCGCCGCAAAACCTACCTCTTCCCGCAGTTCCCGATTAGCGGCCTCGAGATTGATTTCACCGGGGTCAATAGCGCCTTTTGGTACTCCCCATTGATAATCGTTGATACCGGCACCATATTCCTGTACCAGGATCACCGAGCCTTCGGGCGTCACCGGCACTACCGCCACCGCCCCAAAGCCGGATGATGCGAGCCGTTCATAAGTGCGCTCGACGCCATTGGCAAAGCGCAGTTCCAGCTCTTCAACCTGAAAGAGCCGGCTTCGAGCCACATGCTGTCGCTTCAAAACTTTGGGTTTAACGGGCATACTGAAAATTGAGGTTGGAATCAACACATTATCCGCCATGATAGACTGGAAAGCCATTGATACCGTCCTGCTGGATATGGATGGCACCCTTCTGGACCTGCATTTTGATAACCAGTTCTGGCAACATTTTTTGCCCGCCCGCTACGCCGAACAGCACCGGATCACGCCTGAAGCGGCGATCGAAGAGCTGTACCGACGCTTCGACGCCAAACGTCATTCCATTGAGTGGTATTGCACGGACTACTGGTCGGAGCAACTCGCCATGGATATTCCGGCTCTGAAACAGGAACTTAAGCACCTTATTGCGATACGGCCTAAAGTTGTCGATTTTCTCGAACATCTGGGCGCACAATCCATTCAACGTGTGCTGATCACGAACGCCCATCGACATAGCCTGAAAATCAAGCTTGAGCAGACCCGTATCGATCGGCATCTCGACCACCTTTTCTCTTCCCATGATTTCGGCGTACCCAAGGAGAACACCGGTTTCTGGGCGCAATTGCGGGAGCAGATTGACTTCGAGCCCGCTCGCACACTCTTTATTGACGACACCGAAACGATGCTGGAATCCGCCGCGACACATGGCATCCGACACCTCCTTTGTATCCGTCAGCCCGACAGCCGCAAAGCACCGAGAATGGATCTGA
Source organism: Porticoccaceae bacterium (assembly GCA_040235495.1). Lineage (GTDB taxonomy): Bacteria > Pseudomonadota > Gammaproteobacteria > Pseudomonadales > Porticoccaceae > HB2-32-21. Next base: position 3,387 of record JBECKV010000096.1, on the reverse strand, counting down.
GGTTTCCAGCACTGGACTGCTTCGGCGAATTGTTGCCAGCGGACAATCACGTATAGCCGTGGACAGGGTACGTGTCGACAAATGGTTATGGGCCGCCCGCTTTTACCGGACCCGGGGTGTGGCCAAAAAAGCCATTGAGGGCGGCAAAGTGCAGGTCGATGGGCAACGCATCAAGCCCAGCAAGGACATCATCGTCGGTCAAACCGTCCTCCTGCGTCAGGGCTGGGACGAAAAAACCGTCATCGTAGACGCCCTGTCCGACCAGCGCCGTGGCGCCAGCGAAGCCGCGCTTCTTTATACGGAAACGGCGGAGAGCATCACGCGCAGAGAACGGTTGAGTGCCCAAAGAAAGGCCGGACGCGCTGGACTCCAGCCCAGCGATCACAAGCCCAGCAAAAAAGAACGGCGCCAGATTCAGCAGTTTCGCGACCAGGATCTGCTCTAGACGCTACGCCCCGGATCTCCGCTCCATCACCAGCGAGTCAGCCATGAACACTGCCGATCGTGACCAGCGCCAACGCTTTCTGTTTCAAGACAGCGACATCCGGGGGGAAATCCTGTCCCTGGAAAGCAGCTACCGGACCATTCTGAACAAAGGCGACTATCCCCTCCCCATCGCTCGGCTACTGGGTGAATTTCTGGCCGGCGTCTGCCTGCTTAGTGGCACTCTCAAGTTCGAGGGCAGTATTGCACTTCAGGCCTCTGGCCAGGGACCCTTGCGTCTGATAATGGCGGAGTGCACCCGGCATCGGCAGGTTCGCGCCATCGCCCAGACGCGGTCGAAGTCTCTTGCTGCCGTGAACACAAACGCACATCCGGAGCAAATACCAGGGCTGAAAACCCTGCTCGGTGCAAATGCCACACTCGCAGTCACCATCCACCCCGACAAAGGCGAACGTTACCAGGGCATCATTCCCATAGAAAATGATTCTCTCAGCCAGTGCCTGCAAAGTTATTTTCAACAGTCTGAACAACTGGCTACCGGCATATGGCTCAACGCGGACCAAGGGCGCGCGGCTGGCCTCCTGATTCAGGCCCTGCCCGAGGGCAAGCAAAGTTCCGACGAACGCCAAAACCACTGGCGGCACTTGTGCCATATGGCTAGCACGCTAAGTGCGAAGGAACAGCTGCAACTCAATCACGCCGACATCCTGCGCCGTCTTTTCCATGAGGAATCGCTGCGCCTGTTCCCGGCAGCCGAGATAACCTTCGCCTGCACCTGCTCCATGGATCGCCTGCTTGGAGCACTCATCAGTTTTGGCGAGGTGGAACTAGAGGCAATGCTTGAGCAAACCGATCCCCTGGAAGTGACCTGTGAGTTCTGTCATCACCGCTACCATTTCAACCGGAGGGATATTGAAGCCGGGCTAAACAGCAGCCCGACGACGATGCATTGAGCCATCGGACTCACCGCGAGTGGTAAGGCGCTGATCGCCGCAAACCAGTTTCGCCAGGTAATTTTTTTCTGGCATAATTGGCGGCCTTTTTTGGCCAGCCCAATAGACCTATAGACCGCCACGTACCGCTGGCCAGCTAACAGGAACCCCGTTGATGACCCAGAAAGAAACTTCCACTACCAACATTTATCAGGACCTCTGTTCAGCCAAACTGATTGAGCACGCCCTAGTTCGTGGGGAAGGAGTATTGACCAACACAGGCGCACTGCGCACTGAAACCGGGTCGCACACCGGCCGCTCGCCGGGCGATCGCTTCGTCGTCGAGGAGCCCAGCACCAGTGACGCCATCAACTGGGGGCCCGTCAATCGTCCATTTTGCGCGGATAAGTTTGAAGCACTCTGGGAGCGTGTCAAAAGCTACCTTGCCGAACGCGATCAATTCATATCCCACCTGCATATCGGCCAGGACAGCGAGCATTACATCCCTGCCAGAGTCATCACCGAAACTGCCTGGCACAATTTGTTTGCCCGCAATATGTTCATTCGTGTCGAAAAATACAACCCCGCTGGCAAGGAACAATGGCAGATTCTGCACGCGGCCAACTTCGTCTGCGAGCCCGAGCGGGATGGCACCAATAGCGAAGGTGCGGTGATTATTAATTTCGCCAAACGCAAGGTTCTTTTGGCGGGCATGAAATACGCCGGTGAACTGAAAAAGAGTATGTTCTCGGTACAAAACTTCCTCCTCCCTGAAAAAGACGTCATGCCCATGCACTGCGCCGCCAATGTTGGCAAGGATGGCGACGTAGCCCTGTTTTTCGGCCTCTCCGGCACAGGTAAAACCACACTGTCGGCGGACCCACACCGCTACCTCATTGGCGATGATGAACACGGCTGGGCCAAAGGGGCCGTTTTTAACCTCGAAGGGGGCTGCTACGCAAAGACCATCGATTTGAGCAGGGAAAACGAGCCCGTGATCTGGGACGCCATCCGCTTTGGGGCGATCATTGAAAATGTGGCCCTGGATGAAAACCGCGGAGCAAATTACGGCGATACCACGCTTACGGAGAATGGCCGTTGCAGCTATCCACTGGAACTGGTGGAAATGCGATCGGAGAATAATCGCGCCGGCGAACCCGACAACATCCTTTTCCTGACCTGCGACGTTACCGGAGTACTCCCGCCCGTATCCATCCTGGCCAAGGAAGCCGCGGCCTATCATTTCCTGAGTGGCTATACCGCCCGCGTCGGTTCAACCGAGCTGGGTGCTGAAGCCGGGATAAACCCTACTTTTTCCACCTGTTTCGGCGCGCCCTTTATGCCTCGACCAGCGAACGTCTATGCCGAATTGCTGATGAAGCGTATCAGTGACTTCGGTAGCCGCGTTTATCTGGTCAATACCGGCTGGACTGGAGGTTCCGGAGGTGATGGCACGGGGCACCGATTCCCCATCCCGGTAACTCGAGCCATTGTCGCCGCCATCCAGAAAGGCTGGCTCGCGAATGCCGAAACTGAAAAATTACCAACCCTCAACCTGGAAATCCCGCGGGCAGTGCCGGGCGTTGAAGACCACTATCTCAACCCGCGTAAAGCCTGGGTCGATCCCGAAGCATACGACCGGCAGGCGAAAAAACTGGCCCGGCTGTTTATTGAAAACTTCACCAAATTTGACGTTGCCCAAAGCATCGTTGACGCCGGTCCCTCATTGTAAAACGCTCGAATCCCTGGTCATCGAAGGGCGTGTGGCAGGCGTTATTTTTCGATCCGACGGGCCACCACGCCGCGCCCGCCGCTGATTCATTTAATGCTAACCCAGGCTCTTGGTCATATCCAGGCTACATAACAAGCCCCGTTGGAAAAGCTGTGTGCTTTTATCCTTCTCGCCCAATTGCTCCATAACCTCCGCCAGTTCAGCACAGGTTTGAGGATTATTCTCAATATTGAGGGAAGCCTCCAGATAGTCGCGCCCCTTGCCCCACAATTTGTTCCG
>JBECKV010000028.1:0-9393 GCA_040235495.1 Porticoccaceae bacterium | reverse complement strand
TAAAGTGGTTCAACAACGCCAAGGGCTATGGCTTCATCCTTTCGGAAGAAAGCGGCGAAGATATTTTTGCCCACTACACTGCCATTGATATGGAAGGCTATAAAACCCTTAAAGCGGGCCAGGTGGTAAATTTCGAACTGGTCAATGGCGCCAAGGGTGTGCACGCGGCCCATATCAAGGCTCACCCGTCGAACGGCTCCGGCACCGCCAGCCCGCAAGAAGCGGCGCCGCCAGTCCGCGCGACCGACAATTACAATTATTAATGATGCCCTAGAAGTAGTAATGATGCCCTAGAAGCAAAAGCGGCCTTCCAACCACGGCGTTCCCATTAATGAATGCCGTATAAAATAAGTACGCTACTCAAGACGGCTGACCTGAAACCCAGCGTGTAACCAAGCCCCGGGATCAGATATGGATGGCCAGCAAGCCATGGCGCCAGAGGCAGCCTCTGGAGAGCAGCTGATGCCTTTTTCTTCCACAGGTTCTTGCACAGGCGCCCGCCCCCTTTCCAGGGGCACCGGTCTCCTTGCCACGGACTCTCGTCCGCGGCGCGGGTATTTCATTAGAACCGAGACGTCAAAAAATAACCGCGGTTTTTGCCAGCGCGTGTTGTGCGTACTAAACGGCAGCCAGCAAGGTATTGAAGGTTTCACTGGGCCTCATCACGGCTTCGGCTCTGGTACCATCGGGCTGGAAGTAACCACCGATGTCGATGGACTCGCCCTGACAGTCAATCAACTCCGCAACGATTTTCTGTTCGTGTTCGGCGAGCGCCGCCGCCAGGCCGTTAAAGCGCCGCGCGAGTTCCGCATCCTCACCTTGTCCGGCAACAGCCTGAGCCCAGTACAGGCACAGATAAAAATGAGAACCACGATTATCCAGCTCGCGAACCTTACGCGAGGGAGATTTACCGTTATTGAGAAACTTGCCGATCGCCTGGTCGAGGGTTTTCGCCAGGACCGAGGCTTTCTTGTTATTGGTCTTGGTCGCGAGCTCCTCCAACGACACACCCAGGGCCATGAACTCGCCCAGGGAATCCCAACGCAAATGATTTTCCTCAAGAAATTGCTGCACGTGTTTGGGCGCGGAGCCACCGGCGCCGGTCTCGTACAGGCCACCACCGGCCATCAACGGCACGATGGACAGCATCTTGGCGCTGGTGCCAAGTTCCAGAATCGGAAACAGGTCGGTCAGATAATCACGCAGAACATTGCCGGTAACGGAGATGGTATCCTTGCCCCGGCGCAACCGCTCCATGGTATGGCGAATCGCGCGATCCGGCGGCAGGATCGACAATCTCAGGTCACTGGTGTCGTGCTCAGCCAGATATTTCTCTACCTTCTTGATCATTTGCGCGTCATGGCCGCGGTGCTCATCGAGCCAGAAAATCGCTGGCATACCACTGGCGCGGGCGCGCGTTACCGCCAGTTTGACCCAGTCGCGAATCGGGCCGTCCTTAGCCTGGAATAAACGCCAGATATCACCCTGCTCCAGATTTTCGTGCTCAAGCCAGACCTTGCCGTCTGCGTCAACGACGCGAATGGCGCCGTCACATGGCAGTTCAAAGGTCTTGTCGTGAGAGCCGTATTCCTCGGCTTTTTGCGCCATCAAGCCGACGTTGGGCACCGTGCCCATGGTTGCCGGATCGAAGGCGTCGTGGTGTTTACAGAAATTGATGACCTCCTGGTACATGGCCGCGTAACAGCTATCGGGTATCACCGCTTTGGTGTCCTCCAGCTTGCCGTGAGAATCCCACATCTTGCCACTATCACGAATCATTGCCGGCATGGAGGCATCGACAATAATGTCGCTGGGCACATGCAAGTTCGTTATCCCACGGTTGGAGTTGACCATGGCCAGCATGGGTCTAGTTTCATAGCAGCGCTGGAGATCCGCCTCAATCTCCGCTCGCCGGGAATAGGGCAGTTGATCTATTTTTCGCAAAACCGCGCCGAGGCCGTCATTGGGGTTGACGTTCAGTTCCGTGAAAGTTTCCGCATGTTTCTCCCAGGCATCCTTGAAATAAACCGTGACCGCGTGCCCAAAGATGATCGGATCGGAGACCTTCATCATGGTCGCCTTCAAGTGCAGTGAGAACAGCAGGCCGGCGCGGCGGGCGCCCTCCATCTCTTCATCGAGAAATTTGCGTAGAGCCCGGGTACTCATGTATTGGGCGCTGACGATTTCACCTGCCAGCACCGGCACTGTCTTCAGCAGGGTCACCTTGCCGGCGCTATCGACCAGTTCGATTTTCAGCGTGGTCGCCTTATCCATGGTGCAGGATATATCGCTGGCGTAAAAATCGCCGCTGCGCATGTGCGCCACATGGGTACGCGAGGACTGGCTCCACTTGCCCATGGTGTGGGGATGTTCGCGGGCATATTGCTTGACCGCCGCGGGCGCGCGCCGATCGGAGTTGCCCTCCCTCAGCACCGGGTTCACGGCGCTGCCGAGAATCGTCGCATAAACGGCCTGAACCCGTTCTTCCTCCGGATTTTTGGGGGTTTCTGGATAATCCGGAATGTCATAACCTTTGCCCTGAAGCTCAGCGATTGCACTTTGCAACTGCGGTACTGATGCACTGATATTTGGGAGCTTTATGATATTGGCATCCGGGTCCTGGGTGAGTTGGCCCAGGGCCTTCAGGGCGTCGGGAATCCGCTGCTCCTCGGTCAGGTTTTCGGGGAAATTGGCGATGATGCGCCCGGCAAGTGAAATATCGCTGGTTTCGACGTCTACTCCAGCCGCGCCGGCAAAGGTCTTTATGATGGGCAGCAGTGAATAAGTGGCCAGCGCCGGTGCTTCGTCGGTTTTGGTGTAAATGATTTTAGATGAGCCCATTCTTTCCCCCGGATTGAAATCGGATAAGCCTGAAATCTGGGCGCATATACTACCCAAACCCCGGCCTGAATAACAGGTTGTAAAAAAACAACACGCCGCGAGAACGCGACCCGTGATTTGTCAGTTAAAATGACAGCGTCGAAGTTTTTAGCGCAAACATGAACACAGACGCACGACTAATACTCCTCAACAAGCCCTTTGGCGTGCTCAGCCAGTTCAGCGCGACCAGTGGTCGCGCCTGCCTGGCGGATTACATATCCAGCGAAGGGGTTTATCCGGCCGGCAGACTGGACAAGGATTCGGAGGGCCTATTGCTGCTTACCGATAACGGTAAATTGCAGGCCTACATCGCCGAACCCCGCTTCAAGCTGCCCAAAACCTACTGGGCCCAGGTTGAGGGACTTATCAACGAAAAAGCACTGGCGGCCCTGGGAAGCGGAATCAATCTGACTGACGGGCCCACCCGCCCGGCGCAGGCCCGCTGCATGGCCCAACCTTCCCTCTGGCCGAGAAACCCGCCCATAAGGGAACGCAAACATATTCCCACCTCCTGGGTGGAAGTGACCATTCGCGAGGGCCGCAACCGCCAGGTACGCCGTATGCTGGCCGCCACCGGTTTTCCGGTATTACGCCTGGTACGGGTCAGCGTCGGTCGCTGGCGGCTGGATGATCTGGCGCCTGGAGAGAGCCGCGCACTAACCGTGGAGCCGCCATCATCGCCCCGTGGCAAGCTCACTGACGCCGATGCGGTGGGCATCACCAATGTTCGCCCGAGTCACGTACGGCGAACCCGAAAAGGTCGTCAACATGGCGGATAACATTCATTTGACCGTAGCAGCGGTGGTTCCGCGCCAGGGCAAGTATCTGCTGGTGCGGGAAAATCGACAGCAGGGTTATGTCCTGAACCAACCGGCCGGTCACGTCATGCCTGGGGAATGCCCCATTACCGCGGTTAAACGCGAAACCCTGGAGGAAACCGGCTGGACCGTATCGCCCTCGGCCCTGCTCGGCTTTGCGACTTATACCGCTCCGGGCAATGGCATCACCTACTACCGCTTCAGTTTTTTGTGTGAAGCCCTTCATCACAACCGCCAGCTGAGCATTGACCCGGACATCACCGAAGTGCTGTGGCTGGATCGACGGGAACTGCCAGGCGCTTACCCTTTGCGTAGCCCTCTGGTGCTTGACGCCATCAAACAGTATGAATCGGGGCTTCGCTATCCGTTAGAGTTTATGCGAGATTACCGCTAAAATTCCTGTCCATACGGATTCGCTTACCCTTTCCCGCCAATGCCCACCCTCTCCCAGCTTCTCGACATCACTGGCCCACCCGATCAATGCCGGGTAATCGTCGGTATGTCCGGTGGTGTCGACTCCTCGGTCAGCGCCCTGCTCCTGCAACAGGCCGGCTACAGCGTGGAAGGTCTGTTCATGAAGAATTGGGACGAAGACGACGGCAGCGAATACTGCACCGCCAAAGCGGACCTGGCGGACGCCAGCGCGGTCTGTGAAAAATTGGGTATTCATTTGCACACCGCCAACTTTGCCGCGGAGTACTGGGACGGAGTGTTCGAATATTTTCTTGCCGAGTACCGGGCCGGGCGCACGCCCAATCCGGATATCCTCTGCAACCGGGAAATCAAGTTCAAAGTCTTTCTTGAATATGCCGAAATACTGGGCGCTGACTATATCGCCACCGGCCACTACGCGCGCACTCGCCACAATGGTCGTACTACCCTACTGCGCGGCCTGGATGCCAACAAGGACCAGAGCTATTTCCTCTATGCAGTCTCCGCGCAGGCGCTGGCGAAGGCCCTGTTTCCGGTTGGCGAGTTGACTAAATCCGAGGTGCGCGTCCTGGCCCAACAACATGGACTGGTTACCCACGACAAAAAAGACAGTACCGGCATTTGTTTTATCGGCGAACGCCGGTTCAGGGATTTTCTGTCCCGGTACATCCCCGCGCGACCCGGTGATATCGTCTCCGCTGACGGTCAGGTCATCGGCCAGCACCGGGGCTCCATGTACTACACCCTGGGACAGCGGGCGGGCCTCGGCATAGGCGGCCTGACCGATCACTCGGAAGCACCCTGGTATGTCGCTGCCAAGGACGTCAGCAGCAATACCCTTGTCGCTGTGCAGGGTAACGATCACCCCCTCTTGTTCAGTCAAACCTTGACGGCTGATCAATTGCACTGGATTGACGGCCAACCCGCGCAAAACAGCTTTTCCTGCAGCGCTAAAATCCGCTATCGCCAGGTGGATCAGGCCTGTCGTGTTGAGTTGGGGGGGGACAACAGTTGCCACGTCATCTTTGACCAGGCCCAACGCGCTGTCACCCCCGGCCAGTCAGTGGTGTTCTACAGCGACGAAACCTGTTTGGGCGGGGGCGTGATTACCGCTAACGATACCGCCGCCGTGCGCCTGGCACGGTCACGGGAGTAACCGTGAGGGTGTTTCAACCACCCAGCCGTGACCAGGTCATCGCTCTCGCGGGCCTGTTCCAGGCCTGCTCCCTGGTGGATACCCTGGCACGCACCGGACAGGTCGAGCCGAACGCCCTGGACACCGCCATCACGTCCCTGCTGGAGCAAAACCCGCGCAGCTGTGAAGCCGCGTTTGGCGCCATTGAAAAGCTGGTCCTGGGTTTCGAAACCCTTGAAAAACTTCTGAGTCCGGAGAAACCAGGTAGAAATCAGGAAGTGCTGCGTTACGTGCTCGGGATTATTTTTCTCCAGCACAAGGTCTGGAGCGACCGCGCCATGCTCAACACCATCGCCGAGGGTATTGCGCGGGCCAACCAGCAGGCACGACATTTTGGACCGACCCATGAAAACGTCATCAGCGGGCTCGCCGAACTCTATACCCGCACCATCAGCAGCTTTCGGTTTCGCATACAAGTGAACGGCCAGGCCGGACATTTACAGCGAAACAGCGTCGCCGACCGAGTCCGCTGCCTGCTGTTTGCGGGCATTCGCGCAGGCATTCTCTGGCGTCAGACCGGTGGTCGGCGCTGGCACCTCATTGTTTATCGTAAACGCATTCGGGAACAGGCCAGAAAACTGCGCCTCGGGTGTTAGCCGCCAAGCGGCACTTACCAGATTAAACGCCGGCAATCAGGTAAAATTCCGCTCGCTTGATGTCTCTCTAATGCAAACACCCGACTCCGCGGAGCAAACATGGATCTCTCTACCCTGTCTGCCGTCAGTCCCATCGATGGCCGTTACGGCGCTAAAACCGCAGCCTTGCGCGCCGTATTCAGCGAGTACGGCCTGATTAAATACCGGGTGCTGGTGGAAGTCCGCTGGTTGCAACACCTGGCCAACCATCCTCAAATCGCAGAGGTACCCCCCTTGAGTGCCGCCGCTCAGGGGTTTTTGGAACGCCTGCTGTCCAGTTTCAACGCCGAGCAGGCGGCGCGCATCAAGGCCATCGAAGAAACCACCAACCACGATGTAAAAGCCGTGGAGTACTTCCTCAAGGAGTGCTTCGTGGAACAGCCGGAGTTGGCCGCCATCAGCGAATTTGTGCATTTCGCCTGTACTTCAGAGGACATCAATAACCTCGCGCACGCGCTGATGCTGCGTGAGGGTCGGGATGAAGTCCTGCTGCCGCGCCTGAACGATGTGCTTGCCACCCTGGCTGCGCTGGCCGAAGCCCATGCCGCAGTGCCCATGCTCTCGCGCACCCACGGCCAGACCGCCTCCCCGACCACCATGGGCAAGGAGCTGGGCAACGTGGTTGCCCGACTAAAGCGACAACGCGAGCAGCTGGCCCGGGTCACGCTCTTGGGAAAAATTAACGGCGCCGTGGGCAACTACAACGCTCACGTCAGCGCGTACCCGGAAATTGACTGGCCGGCTTTCTGCCGCGGCTTCGTCGAAGGACTGGGCCTGACCTGGAACCCCTACACCACGCAGATCGAGCCCCACGACTACATGGCCGAACTGTTTGACGCGCTGAGCCGGGCAAATACCATAATGATCGACCTGTGCCGGGATATCTGGGCGTATATTTCGCTGGGCTATTTCCGCCAGAAAACCGTCGCCGGCGAAGTCGGTTCCTCCACCATGCCCCACAAGGTCAATCCCATCGACTTTGAAAATGCCGAGGGCAATCTGGGCATGGCCAATGCCATCGCCCGGCACCTGGCGAGCAAGTTACCCATCTCCCGCTGGCAACGAGACCTCACTGACTCCACCGTCTTGCGTAATATGGGTGTGGGTTTCGCCTACAGCCTGATTGCCTATCAGGCGCTGCTCAAGGGTCTGAACAAACTGGAACTCAATGCGCCCTGTCTGGCCCGGGATCTGGATGAATCCTGGGAGGTGCTGGCTGAACCCATCCAGACGGTGATGCGCCGTTACGGCATTCCCGAACCCTACGAGAAACTCAAGGCCCTGACCCGCGGTCAGGCCATCACCAGACCTATTCTCGAGGACTTTGTCGCCAGCCTGGAACTGCCGGAAAGCGCAAGGGCTCAGCTATTGGCGCTCAGCCCGGAGAGGTATACGGGATTGGCCGAAAAGCTCGCCAGGGAAATCATCAAGAAGCGCTAGGATTCAACGTTCACCAGACTACCGCCACGGGCACGCAAAGGAATGGTGAACACCCTGCCGGGACGAGCATTCTCGAACAGCTTCAGGCCGCACCGATAAATTGCTCATCCTTTAGCGCCCGTAGTTTGTCCCGAACCAGTGCGGCATCCTCGAACTCGAGGTTGCGAGCATGTTCATACATCCGCTGCTCCAGAGCTTCAATCTGTTTTGCCAGTTGCGCGGCGGACAGCTCGCGCACTGAAACATCCACCAGGTAGTTGCCCTTGCCCTCCGCCACCTTGCGTGCCTGCCCCCGACGCCCAGCGGCGCTACTGACGGCTCCCTCCAGCACATCAGGCACCGTCTTGATAATGCCCCGGGGGATAATCCCATGGTTTTCATTAAATTCCAGCTGACGCTTGCGCCGGCGCTCGGTCTCGTCAATGGCACGGCGCATGGAACCGGTAATCTCATCGCCATACAAAATGGCGCGGCCATTGATATGCCGGGCAGCGCGGCCAACGGTCTGAATCAGGGACTGCTCGGAGCGCAAAAAGCCCTCCTTGTCGGCGTCGAATACCGCCACCAGCGACACCTCCGGCATGTCCAGCCCCTCGCGTAACAGGTTGATACCGACCAGCACATCAAACTCACCCAGGCGTAAATCGCGAATGATTTCGACCCGCTCCACCGTGTCGATATCGGAATGCATATAGCGTACACGCACACCGTGTTCATCCAGATACTCGGTCAGATCCTCGGCCATACGCTTGGTCAGTACGGTAATCAATACCCGTTCGCCGCGCGCGACACAGGCGTTGATCTCGCCCATGACATCATCCACCTGCGTGCTGGCCGGTTTGACCACGATCTCGGGGTCCACCAGGCCGGTGGGTCGCACCGTAAGCTCCACCACCGCCTGGGCGTGCTCGGCTTCGTATTTTGCCGGCGTCGCGGAAACAAAAATGCTCTGGGGCATGAGTCGCTCCCACTCGTCAAACCGCAGCGGGCGGTTATCCAGCGCCGACGGCAGCCGAAAGCCATACTCGACCAAGGTTTCCTTGCGCGACCGGTCACCCCGGTACATGCCACCCAACTGGGGAATCGACACATGGGACTCGTCGATCACCAGCAGGGCGTTATCAGGCAGATAGTCAAACAGGGTCGGTGGTGGCTGGCCGGGCGCTCGTCCGGAAAGATAGCGGGAGTAATTTTCGATTCCCGAGCAGTAGCCCAGCTCCTGCATCATCTCCAGATCGTAGCGGGTGCGCTCGCTCAGCCGCTGGGCCTCCACCAGCTTGTCACTGGCGTGTAATTGCTCCAGTCGCTCGGCCAGCTCGACCTTGATCTGTTCGATGGCCTCGATAATGGTTTCACGCGGTGTCACGTAGTGGGACTTGGGATAGATAGTAACGCGGGGGATCCGCTGCAGAACCTCGCCGGTAAGCGGATCAAACAATGAGATATTGTCGACTTCGTCGTCGAACAACTCGATGCGCACCGCTTCCTTTTCCGAGTCCGCCGGGAAAATATCAATAACGTCGCCACGCACCCGATAATTGGCGCGCTCGAAAGCCACGTCGTTACGGGTGTACTGCAACTCCGCTAACCGGCGCAGAATGCTCCTCTGATCGACGCGATCGCCGCGCACCGCGTGCAGCACCATCTTCAGATAGGACTCCGGATCACCCAGGCCGTAGATGGCCGACACCGTCGCCACCACCACCACATCCCGACGTTCCATCAACGCTTTGGTCGCCGACAGCCGCATCTGCTCGATATGACGGTTAATGGAAGCGTCCTTCTCGATATAGGTATTGGACGCCGGTACGTAGGCCTCGGGCTGATAGTAATCGTAGTAGGAAACGAAATACTCGACGGCATTGTTGGGGAAGAATACCTTCAACTCACCATAGAGCTGGGCCGCCAGGGTCTTGTTATGGGCCATGACAATGGTCGGGCGCTGCAGGCGCTCGATGACATTAGCGATGGTAAAGGTCTTGCCCGACCCCGT
>JBECKV010000125.1:0-2585 GCA_040235495.1 Porticoccaceae bacterium | reverse complement strand
TTTGCCTTCCTGATCGGCTTCAGCACCACCATTGCCGAACCCTCCCTGATGGCGGTCGCCATCAAGGCCAACGAAGTCTCCGGGGGCGCCATCGGCGTGTGGGGTCTGCGCATCGCCGTGGCCCTTGGCGTCGCCGTGGGCATTGCGTTGGGTTGTTACCGCATTGTCGTCGGCGACCCCCTCCACTGGTACATCATCGCCGGCTATGTTGTCGTGGTCCTGCAAACCAACCGTGCACCCAAACTGATCATCCCCCTGGCCTACGATTCCGGCGGCGTCACCACTTCCACCGTCACCGTGCCGCTGGTGGCCGCCCTGGGGCTGGGTCTGTCCGAAACCGTACCCGGCAGAAATCCGTTGATCGATGGCTTCGGTTTAATCGCCTTTGCCAGTTTGTTTCCCATCATTTCCGTAATGGCCTACGCCCAGTTATCCGAACTGAGAGCAAAATACGGGGCAAAGACCAGTGATTGAGACAGTCGAAAACAGAGTAACTACACTTAAACGAAGCGGCCGGAGGGCTGAATATGCACTTTAAACTGTTGATGGTTTTCGTCGAAGACGACAAAACCGACGCCGTCATGGACGCCGCCAGAAAAGCCGGCGCGACCGGAGCCACCGTCATCAACAATGCCCGTGGCGAGGGCCTGAAAAGGAGCAAAACTTTTTTTGGCCTGTCCCTGGAAACCCAGCGGGATGTGCTGCTGTTCCTGGTGGAAGAACACTTGAGCCGCCACATACTCGAGGAAATCAGCCGCGTCGGCCAATTCGATGACAAGCCCGGCACCGGCATCGCGATACAGTTGGATGTCGAGGACGCCCTGGGCGTCGCCCACCAGGCGGAAAAAATCACTCAGGATGTAGAGGAGATGCTGTGATGACTAACAAAGTGATCAAGGCGCGGGATATCATGCGCGAAAACCACATCGAGCTGGACGGGCGGGCCACCGTGGCGGAGGCGCTGGATCTCATGAAGCAGCACAAGGCCGCCGTGATTATCGTCAAAAAGCGCAATGAACACGATGCCTACGGCATCGTCCTGCTCGCCGACATCGCCAAAAAGGTTCTCGCTCGGGACAAAGCACCGGATCGCGTGAATATCTACGAAATCATGTCCAAGCCGGTGATTTCCGTGGCGCCCGATCTCGATGTCCGCTACTGCGCCCGCCTGTTTGATCGCTTTGGCCTGTCCTGCGCGCCAGTCATCTCGGACAATCAGGTTCTCGGCATTGTCGGCTATTACGAACTGATCTTCGACGGACTGATGGAGCTGGTATAAGGTCAGGCGCTGATATAAGGTCAGGCGCTGGCCGCGATCGCGGTCAGATCCTCAAGTGCCCTGAAAGGGTAACCAAAAGCGGCAAAGTCTTCCGCGTAGAATGTCTCTATTATGCGCTTGCTCTCCAAACAGTAGAACGCCCCGGCCGCGGCGGAAACGGAACTATTCAAATACGGCAGTTGGCTGGCGGTCATGCCAAATTGCCCGGCAAGGTAATTAAAACCTGCATCCAGTTCCTCATAACGTCCCAGAAAGTCCAGTGCCAGTCCTTCAATCCAGCGTTGCTGGGGATTGCACTGGCTCAATCCGCTGGAGTTGTAGAGACCAACGGGTTCCAACCTCCCATTTTCGAGTCTTTGGCAGAACTGCAGAAAAGTGGTGGATGCCGGTAGACGCCTCTCTTTTTTAAGATACTGGTAGAGGGAAACCGCTCGGCTATAGGGATCCCTGACAAAAGCGAACTTGAAAGCCTGATCAAAATACCGCCGTTCAACCAGCCCCCCGGCAACCAGCATCCGGCAATTCATGTGCCCAAAGGTGACGCGCCCGCTTTGTTTAAAGAGCATTACCACATCCCTGACACGCTTGAGTTTGGCGAATCGCGCGCCGTTTTGCAGAGCCGCGAACACACTGGTACCCGCGGTTTTGGGGATCCAGACAAAGATCGCATTTTCCGGTGTCGGCTTTGACGCTTCGTTCACTTGCACTCCCCTCACGGCAGCACCCAAACTCAACCGGGCTTGCGCTGGCAAACCATCAAAAAATTCTCACTGAAATAAGTCCTGAACGCCGCTTTCCAGCTTTTCAAACCGAGGCTCTTTTCCCGCACCCAATGGATTTCCCTGACGGTAAGGCCACACATATCGCACAAACGGCTCAGGGTCAGCGGGTCAAACCAACAAGTGTGTTCCTCATGCACCTGGGGTTCATTGTGACGCCAGATCTTCCAGGCTTGCTTGGCGTAGAAAGGGTTGGGCGTGGTAATCACCATCATGCCATCGGGCGCCAGGTGACGCGCCATATTGCGCAGAAACATCCCCGGATTTTCCAGATGCTCGATAATTTCCCCGGCGACAATGGTGTCAAACTGTTGCCCCAGATCGGCATTGGTAGCATCGCCTTCGACCACATTGAAACCGCTCTCGGCAAGGATTTTCACCCCTTCACCATCGATATCCAGCCCCAGCACGTCGGGGTTGAGGGCATGAATATCCTTAAACAGGAGATTGGTCTTTTTTTCCAGCCGATCCCTGGTGCCATATTTCTGGCGGCGTGAATCGACGACCCCCAGATCGAGCACTTTTTT
>JBECKV010000170.1:0-9447 GCA_040235495.1 Porticoccaceae bacterium | reverse complement strand
AAAAGGGGAGCGCAGCCTCGGCAGGGTATTTGCCGCCGGGGAGAACGACTTGACCGACATTGCTTTTATCCGGGACAAGTTCCCTCAGGTAAAGACCAGGAATCCCGATGACTATTGACGCCGTCGACACCCGGCCTCGACTGACCCATCTGGCCCTGCATGTGGCGGACCTCGAATCCTGTATCGGGTTTTACCAGACCTTCTGTGCCATGACCGTGGTCCATGAACGTATTGCCGGTGACCAGCGTATTGTCTGGATGGCCGAACCGGGACGCGAGAGTGAATTTGTGTTTGTGATGATGTCGGGAGGCGAGGATCTGACGCTGGCAGCGAACGATTATCGCCACTTCGGTTTTGCCCTGGCCAGTCGGGCAGCGGTCGACAAGATCGCCGAGGCAGGCGCGCAAGCAGGTTGCCTGGTCTGGCCGCCTCGGGAGGAGCCTTTTCCGGTCGGGTATTACTGTGGTTTGCGCGACCCCAACGGTAACTACGTGGAATTTAGTTATGGCCAGCCTCTGGGGCCGGGTGCCGGCAAACTGCAGGATTACGACAAGATTTGATTGCTTTCGGCCGGGGTCTTGTCCGGGCCTTCGGGGTCGCCGCTTTAGAAAGTCGCCGCTTTAGAAAAATGCCTGCAGGCCGGTCTGGGCGCGACCCAGAATCAAGGCATGAATATCCGCTGTACCTTCGTAAGTATTCACCACTTCCAGGTTGACCATATGGCGCATGACCGGGTATTCATCGGAAATGCCATTGCCGCCGAGCATGTCCCGGGCATCACGAGCGATGTTCAGTGCTTTGGAGCAATTGTTCCGCTTGATCATGGAAATCAGCTCGGGCGCCAGTTGTCCACGGTCCTTGAGCCGGGTGGCCTGCAGTGAACCGAGTAGCCCCAGGTTGATCTCGGTCTGCATGTTGGCCAGCTTCATCTGGATTAACTGATTGGCGGCCAGGGGGCGGCCAAACTGTTGTCGCTCCAGCACATAGTCCCGGGCGGCGTGCCAGCAGGCCTCTGCGGCACCCATGGCCCCCCACGAGATACCCAGTCGGGCACTGTTGAGACAGCCAAAGGGGCCTTTCAGGCCTTTGACATTTGGCAGTAGTTGAGCCTCCGGCACGAAAACTTCATCCATGACGATCTCCCCGGTGATGGACGCCCGCAGGGCCAGTTTGCCCTCGATTTTGGGTGCGCTGAGGCCTTCCATACCCTTTTCCAGAACAAAACCTCGAATATCGCCGTCGTCGGTTTTCGCCCAGACCACGAAGACATCAGCGATGGGGGAATTACTGATCCACATTTTGGCGCCGCTGAGCCGGTAGCCGCCGGCCACGGATTTGGCCCGGGTAATCATGCCGCCGGGGTCGGAGCCGTGGTTGGGCTCGGTCAGACCAAAGCAGCCCACCCATTCGCCACTGGCCAGCCTGGGCAGGTATTTCTCGCGCTGGGCTTCGGTGCCGTAGGTGTAGATGGGATACATCACCAGGCTGGACTGCACGCTCATCATGGAGCGATAGCCGGAGTCCACGCGTTCCACTTCCCTGGCAATCAGACCATAGCTAACGTAGCTGACGCCGGGGCAACCGTAGCCCTCGATCGTGGATCCGAGAAGACCCAACTCACCCATTTCATTAAAAATTTCCCGGTCGGTATGTTCGAAACGGAAAGCCTGTTGAACGCGAGGCAACAGCTTCTCCTGGGCGTATTGCCTGGCGCTGTCGCGGATCAGGCGCTCCTCCTCGCTCAATTGTTCGTCAATCAGAAAGGGATCCTGCCAGTGAAACGCGGCCCAGTCGCTAGCCATCAGTGTCTCCGGGTTGAAAATCGGGAGCGCGAACTATACCTTCCTGCCCGAGGTAAACAAAGCACCTGATCCGGGGTGCCCGCGGCTTGCGCGGGCGGGGCGGGCTGGACACAATGCCACTACCCAGTGATCAATCAGGAGCGGGCTTTCCCGGTAGGTGCCTCAAAATGCCCCGCGGCCTGCTCTAAGGATGCATATGAGTCGTCCCGTTCAGGCGCGGATCAATCTCGAAAATATTCAGCACAATTTTTCAACCGCCGTAGCGCACGCATCGGGTGCCCGGGTAATGGCGGTGGTCAAGGCAAATGCCTATGGTCATGGCGCTGTCGCCGTAGCCCGCCACTTATCCCGGGCGGACGCTTTTGGTGTAGCGAGTATCGAAGAGGCCATTGAGCTGAATGACGCGGGCGTCGCGCAGCCGGTGGTGCTACTCGGCGGAGTCTTTGCAAGCGAGGAATGGGCGGCCATCGGGGAGCGTGGCTTTCAGGCCGTGATTCACAATCAGGCCCAGCTCGAAGGTTTGCTGGCCCATCGAACGGTGGCTGCGGGCACCGGGTTGGTGATCTGGCTGAAAGTCGATACCGGCATGCATCGTCTGGGCTTCACAGAAGCGGAATTTATCCGCGCGCGGGGCCGTCTGCTCGCCAGCGGCAAGGTCGCAAAAATCGTTGCCATGAGCCACCTCGCCTGTGCCGATGAACCCGGCCACTCGATGACCGAAGGGCAGTTGAGGCGATTTAAGCGAGCGGTATCGGGCCATGACGGGGCTAAAAGCATTGCCAACTCCGCGGCCCTGTTGACCTCTCCAGAGACGCATTTCGATTGGGTGCGCCCCGGCATCATGCTCTACGGCGGCAACCCCCTGGTGGAAGCCTTGCCGGAACACCTGAATCTGCTGCCTGCCATGACCCTGACTTCCCGGCTGGTGGAAGTGCGCGAGGTGGCGGCCGGCGAGACCGTCGGTTACGGCGGCCAATGGCGCCTGCCGAAACGCAGTCGCATTGGCACCGTTGCCATTGGTTACGGAGACGGCTACCCCCGCCATGCGCGCGCGGGGACCCCGGTGCTGGTCAGGGGTAAACGGGCGGCCCTGGTGGGGCGCGTGTCGATGGATTTTATTACCGTCGACCTCGGCCGCATCCCGGACGCCCAGGTAAATGATGAGGTGGAGCTCTGGGGGGAGCGCTTGCCGGTGGAAATCGTGGCCGCGAATGCCGGCAGTATTAACTATGACTTGCTGACCGGCGTCAGTAGCCGAGTGCCACGAAAGTATGCCGGCAGTGGCTAACCGTTCGTCTTGCGTTTGAGCACCATGTTATCAATACCGTTTTGCAGCAGGGTGGCCCGGGCTCCAGCCAGCTTGGAGGCAGACTCAAACGGCCCCACGACCACGCGGTGCCAGGTACCCGAGGGTTCAGTGGTGGTGGCCTCGATGCGGGCATTGAGATTGAGCAGAAGCAAGCGGGCGCGGAGGCTGTCGGCATCACGGCTGCTTCGAAACGAACCAGCCTGCAAAAGATAAATCTCGTCGGCATTGCCGCTACCCCTGAGTGGGCTCTGTTCGGTTTCCTCAACCACTACTTCCGACTGGGGAAGCAGGGTATAGAAGTCGAAGCGGGGTTTTACGTGGTCCGTCAATTTTGCGCCGGTGATGTCATCCAGCGCCTGACTGAGGTCGCTGGCGGGGTTGTCCCAATTCTGGATCGATGCCATGGTCAGGATACCGGCGAGAAACCCGCCGAAAAGCCAGGGCCAGCGGCGCGTGGCGAGTGAAACGGGACAGGAGCGTTTTCTGGTTCGAACAGCCGCTCTGCGTTTTTTTTCGGGCTTGTTTACGTAATCCGATGCCATGATCAAAAGGTCTGACTGCGAAAACCGTTTATCCCTGCCTGCCGACGGAGAACTCGATACGATGTTATCCAAATTTTTATATTAATTCTATAACTAGTTGAAAATATTTGTATTTAAGACATATCCCCTGGGTCGACATCGATCGACCATCGAACTTTGTGGGCGCGTTTTTCGGCTTCAAGCCAGCGGCTTACCTGATCCAGCAGGTAGTGTAGGGCGGGTCTCTCCCCGGAGACTATGGACAGATGGTAGCGATAGCGCCGATTACGCCGCTCCAGCGGCGCTGGGAACGGGCCCAGGTAACGTATGGCCGCGCTGGCGGCGATGGCTTGCTGACAAAATTGACGTGTGTCGCCAAGCAAGTGCTCCGCGTCCCTGGCGGTAGCGGCTTCAGCGCGAATCAGAGCCAGGTGCGCGGTGGGCGGCATGCCGCTTAATTGCCGTTGTGTCATCAGGTGCTTGGCGAATTGCGAATATTGTCCGCGGGCGAGCAGATTGAGTAAGGGATGATCGCAGTGATGGCTTTGGATCAGCACATGGCCCGGGTGGTCGCCGCGCCCGGCTCTACCGGCGACCTGGGTCAGCAGCTGGCCGAACCTCTCGGTGGCTCGAAAATCGGGGCTGAACAAGCCGTTGTCGGCGTCCAGGACCACTACCAGCGTGATATGGGGGAAATGATGCCCTTTGGCGAGCATCTGTGTGCCCACTAGTATGCAGGGCTTGCCGGTATTAATCTCGGTCATATAGTCCTGCATGGCGAATTTTGTCCGGGTGCTATCGCGGTCGATACGAATCACCGGGGTGTCCGGAAACAGTGCTGCCAGTGTGCTTTCACCGCGCTGTGTTCCCTGGCCAAGCTGGAGCAGCTGCTTACTGCCACACACCTCGCAACTGACTGGGATGCTTCGTCGATAGCCGCAATGGTGGCAGCGCAGACAGGTGCTTTGTTGATGATAAGTCAGTCGAGCATCGCAGCGTTCGCATTCGGCTGACCAGCCGCAATCGTGGCACAGCAGTGCTGGCGCGTAGCCGCGCCGATTCAGGAACACCAGCACCTGATGGCCCGCGGTCAGCGCCGAGGTCATGGCTTCGATGGCCGCACCGGAGAAGCCGGTGTTGAGCCTCAGTTTGCGAATGTCCACCAGCGTCCAGTCGGGCTGACGGGCGCCACCGTGTCTGCCGATGAGCTTTAAATGCCTGAAACGTCCTTGCTCACAGTTGTATAAACTTTCCAGCGAGGGCGTGGCGCTGCCCAGCAGCACGGGGATGCCCTCGCGCCGTGCGCGCATGATGGCCACATCCCGGGCCGAATAGCGAAAGCCACCTTCCTGCTGCTTGAAGGACAGATCGTGCTCTTCGTCGACAATTATGATGCCCGGCTTTGGTAGGGGCGTGAAAACGGCCGAGCGGGTGCCGATGACGATGTCCGCGGAACCGCTGCGGGCTGCGGACCAGTTACGGAGCCGCTGCTGGTCAGTCAAGCCCGAATGCAGCACCGCGATATCGCGGCAAAAACGCCTGGCAAAGCGGGCCAGAGTCTGGGGGGTGAGTCCGATTTCGGGCACCAGCACCAGTGCTTGACGACCCTGGCTCAGGACTTTCTCGATGGCCTGGAGATAGACTTCCGTTTTGCCGCTTCCGGTTTCGCCGCCCAGTAACAGGCACTGATAGCGGTCGAGCGAAATGGCGTCGAGCGCGCGCAACTGATCCGGCGACAATGTCAGCGGTGCCTCTCTTAACAGGGCTTCACCCTCGGTGACTCGGCAAGGGGCTGGGCCTGCCCCCGTGGCGCCGTCATCGTGCACACGCCGGTAGTGTTCGATCAGGGCTTTATCCGCCAACGCTTTCAGGTGGACATTCTTGAAACCCAGGTCCAGGAGGCCTTGGTGGGATATTTCACCTTGCTGCAAGATAGCCAGCAGGGCGGCTTGCCTGGGTGCTCGCTGGAGCGCGCCTTCTGGAAGTCCGTGACCCAGGGTGCTGAGCCGCCAGAATTTTTCGCCGGGGAGAGTGCCGCCGCCGCGAAGCACCGTGGGTAGGGCCGCGCCCAAGGCTTCGCCAGGTGGCGAGTGGTAGTAATTCGCCGCCCACATCAGCAGGTCCGTTAGCGGCGCGGATAGCAGCGGGCCGTCATCCAGAACAGCAGTGATGGGCTTGAGTTTGCTCGCGGGCTGGCTGCTCTCGGACTGTACCCTTACCACCAGACCAGTCACTGTTCGGGTGCCGAATGGCACCGTAACTCTGGTGCCGGGTGATAGCTCGCCGGTATGCCGCGCGGGTGGCAGATAATCGAATAGTCGACGCAGCGGAGAAACAACCGCCACCTGATAGATGGCCTGGCCGCTAAATTCGAACTTGTTCACTAAGGTCTTGAATCCCGATGACTTTCTGGTAGTATGCGCGCTCGCAAAAAAAGCCCGATCCGCTAGCGTTTCCGGCGATGATGGCGGCGCTGGCGACATGAGCGCAAATGCCTTGAGTATAAAGGCCTTGGGTACAAATGCCTGTAATGGCCGGTCGACAGTATACAGGGCCGGGACGGGGGCTTGTGTCGGACTCCAATCCAAGCAACGATTGTCAATGTCAGACAGGACATCAAAATGAAAGCTGAAATTCATCCGGCGTATGGCCAGTTAACCGCAACCTGTAGTTGCGGCAATGTCGTGGAGGTGGGTTCGACTCTGGTCGAGTCGATTCATATCGACGTGTGTGCCAAGTGTCACCCTTTCTATACCGGTAAGCAAAAAGCCGCCGAAACCGGTGGCCGCATCGATCGCTTTAACAAGCGTTTCGGCAACCTTGGCGGTGGCGGCAAAAAATAGGAGGGTCTGCCACTTTCCTCAAAGTAAAGTGGTCCGGTGAGATACCTCGAAAAAGCGCCCTGGCTGGCAGCCGGCGGCGTTTTTTTTATGTTGTCTGTAGCGGCGCTGTCGGGTTCGGAAAATGCGCCGCGGCGCGACACGGCGACTTTTGAACCTTCACTTCAAAATAATCCCACCAGGGATACTTATTGTCGGCTCAAAGGCTCTGCTGAAGCTGTTTCCGTACAACGTATCTACGATGGCGATACCCTGTTGCTGGAAGACGGCCGCAAGCTGCGCCTGCTCGGCGTCAATACCCCTGAAATGGGGAATGGCAAACAGCCTGCTCAAGCTTTTGCCAGAGCGGCAAAACAGGCGGTCGAGAACTTTTTCGCCGATGGCCAGCAGGTCTGGATTCAGACCGATGTGCAGCTCCTCGACAGGCATGGCCGTCTACTGGCTCATGTGTTTAAGGGTGAGTCGCTGGCGAGCGGTGAAAATCTTGAACAAAGCTTGCTTCGGCAGGGACTTGCCTGGCATGTTGCCGTGCCGCCCAACCTTCGGCTGGCCACCTGTCTCGCCAGCACCGAAGATAAGGCACGGCATGAACGACGCGGCCTCTGGGCTCGCTATGAACCGACGCTACTGGCGGGCAAGCGTTTAACGGCGGGTGGCTATCAGCGCATTCGGGCTCGGGTCGGCAAAGTGGTTTTCGCCAAAGCCTGGTGGATAAATTTTAGTGACGACTTTGCCGCGGTGATTTATCCGGAAAACCAGAAGTATTTTTCCCGGCGCCAGGTCGTCGGCTGGGAGGGACAGTGGCTCGAGCTAGAGGGCTGGGTTTATCCAATGCGGTATAAAAATCGCTCGCAATGGCGGGTCAAGCTCGAAACGCCATACGCAGTCACCCCGGTACCTTAATGAATTACCTGAACGACGTACCTCGAGGAAGTATCTTAAAGAACGTTGCCGCGAGGGCTGATCAGGGACAAACCGGTCGGCGCTAGAAGTCCCAGCCCAGGGACGTTATATACTTCAAATCATTCCTTTTTACGCCGTCGGGGACATCGCTATCATGCTCGTTGCTGAGACCGACTTTCAGGCGCATGCTGGCGTTAAGTTTGTTTACCCAGGCGAGGGAAGAGATATTTCGAAATTCCGACAGTTCGTCCAGCTGTGGATAGAAAGTGGTTTTGAGCTCGATTTTGTGGTGCTCCGTCAGCGTCCAGTGACTGAGGAGTTCCAGCAATGCCTCGGGGGAGACATCGCTGTCCTCCCCACCGAACTCCCGATTGAAGCCGAGACCACTTTTGCCACTGAGCAGCCAATCGTCGCGCTTGATAAAATCCTTACCGATGCCGCCGGCGAAATTGAGACGGTAATCCCAGTCCTGAAACTCGTCCCAGTTGAAGCGACCCGAGGTGAAATAGAAGTAGGGCGAGTCGGGTAGCAGCCAGTCCCGGTTGAGCGCGGCGTAAAATTCGTCCCGGGATTTTTCACCGTCTTTTTCACTCTGGTCATAAACTGACTGAAAATCCCAACGGTGTTCGGGACTTTCGTTAGTGGCAGTGAGCGACAGGTGCATATCACGGGATTGAGAATTGCCATCGGCGCCACTGATCCCCAGATCAAACTGTTTTTCCCAGTCCGGCAGCAGCCATGCCTGCCCGCTCGGGACATCCTCATCGCCGGCCGGTGGCGCTGTTACCTGGGTTGAGGCTACTGGCGGAGTCCCTTGGACAGGGGTCGGTGGCATGGAAAACTGGCCGGTCTCTAATATCAGCAAGCCCAGTACGGAATGTTGGAAAGTGATTTCAGTGTCTCCCTGTTCGAGAATAGTTCCTTCCAGAATGTCACCATTGCTGAGCACAATTCGATCCTGGCTTGGTCTGGCTTCCTGCGAAGCGTGTGTTTCCGCCAGGGTCTGCCCCGCAATGAGACATGAAAATAGGGCGAAGATGAAGGTTGGAAAAACTACAAAAAATTTCATGAGCCGTGCCGTTGCAATGAATTGTTAGCTATAAAGCTGCTATCCACCTAACTATATCGCAAAGCGCATAAGAACTTTCTGCAAGCGGCCAGGCGGTCTCAATTGGGATTCGTTAAGGCCTTGATTTCGGATTCTTTTCGACTAATGACACCCCGATGTTCCAGGTCGCTGATCCGCTGGTCCATGTCATTGAGCCTGGTGCCGAGAATTTCGCGATTGCGGTGGCCGGGTAAGCCGGCTTGCAAATCCCGTGATTCCGGAAACCGGCGGAAACGGAAAGGGCTATTGGCGATTTTCAGTTGGCCGAACACTTGATCGGAGACCGTGCCGAGCGTTGTTCCCACGCCCGTGGGGGTGTTCCAGGATTTCCGCTGGAGCTGGCGCACGGCTTCATCGGCATCGCCGACTTTGCAAGCCAGGTACTAATCGCTTCACTCACGGCTTGTCGATGGTTTGCGCGGGCACTACTGTCGACGAAGCCGGGATCGTCGAGCATGTCGGGGCGTGCGATCGATTGCCACGACAGCGCGTGGTAGATATCCGGCGCTTCGGATGTGGCCAGATCCATGGCCATGGTTTTCTCGCCCAGATTGCGCTGAACGACATTGCCGCCGCGCCCCTCCTTGGTAAAAGGTTGAGTGTGTGCAGGGTCGCCGGTCAAGGGCTCGATTTTGATGCTTTCGGCCCTGTATTCGGCCATCAGTTTGGTACAGTGAGAGCCGGCGACGATGTGAGTGAAGTCGAGTACCTGGATGCCCGCCAGCATGGCGGCCCTGGTCATGGCGTTATCCCTGGAGTTTCGCCCCGGTGGCGTTTCCGTTCTCATTCGCCCAACCTTCTGCCGGGTGTTGGCGTAGCTGACGCGGCGGTTAAATATTTTTCGACCCGATGATGCCGGCGCTCTCCAGCGCGTTGATTTGCGCGTCCGTATAGGCGAGCCGATTGCGCAGAACTTCACGGTTGTGCTGGCCCAGCATGCCGGCTTCCAGCGCCGGTGGCTCGG
>JBECKV010000121.1:0-25044 GCA_040235495.1 Porticoccaceae bacterium | reverse complement strand
GAGCGCGCCCACGCCCTTGGGTCCGTAAACCTTGTGGGCGGAAAACGCCATGAGATCCACGGGCAGACGGGCCAGGTCGATGGGCACCTTGCCGGCGCTCTGCGCCGCGTCCACGTGATAGAAAACGCCGCGCGCGCGGCAGACCGCGCCGATGGCGGCGATGTCGTTGAGGGTGCCGAGTTCGTTGTTGACGTGCATCACCGACACCAGCACCGTATCGTCGCGCAGCGCCGCGGCCACCGCCGCGGGCTGGATCAGGCCGTCTGCGTCGGGATCCAGATAGGTGACCTCGCAGCCCTCGGTCTCCAGATGCCGGCAGGTGTCGAGCACCGCCTTGTGTTCGATCGTCGCGGTGACCAGGTGCCGCCCCCGGTCGCGGTGGGCCTGCATGCAGCCCTTGAGCGCCAGGTTGTCCGCCTCGGTGGCGCCCGAGGTCCAGACGATTTCGCGGGGGTCCGCACCCACCAGCTCCGCCACCAGGGCACGCGCCTCCTCCACCGCGGACTCGGCCTGCCAGCCGTAGCTGTGGGAGCGCGATGCGGGGTTGCCGAACACGCCGTCGGCGGTGAGGAAGCCGGCCATGCGCGCGGCGACCCGGGGGTCGACCGGAGTGGTGGCGGCGTAGTCGAGATAGATGGGAAGCTTCATCGGTTCCGTGGATTGCGGGTGACCAGAACAAACCCGGATTCGGGGCGGCTGCGCCGGGTCCCGGTCTCAGCCGTGCTGCCGATCCCGGTCCGGGCAGGCGGCCGACTCGCCGCTGCGGCCCGCGGCTCGCGCGGTGCGCAGCCGCCAGGCGAGATTCTGCACCGCCGTGAGCACGCCCCGCAGGATCGACAGCTCCATCCGGTCGGGCCGGATGCGCGCCAGCAGGCGCCGCAACCGGACCATGGTCTGGCGCGGGTTGGCCGGGTCGTGAAAGCCGATCTCGACCAGGACCTGTTCGAGGTGCCGGAAATACAGTTCGATATCGGCCGCCGGCGCCGGCGGCAGATCCCAATCCGGCGCCGGCGCGGGGCGGGCGTCCGCCAGGGCCGCCATGCGCAGCTCGTAGGCCAGCACCTGCACGGCAGCCGCCAGATTCAGCGAGCTGTACTCGGGGTTGGCCGGGATGTGCACGTGGTAGCCGCACTGGGCGAGTTCATCGTTGGTGAGCCCACGATCTTCGCGGCCGAACACCAGCGCCACCTCATGGCGCGCGGACTCCTGCCACACCCGCTGCCCGCATGCGCGCGGATCGAGCAGCGGCCAGGGAATGCGCCGCTCCCGGGCGCTGGTGCCGATCACCAGGCCGCAGTCGGCAATCGCTTCGTCCAGCGAACTCACCACCACAGCCCGATCGAGTACATCGACGGCGTTGGCAGCCCGCCATACCGCCCGATCCGCCGGGTATTCCCTGGGAGCAACCAAATAAAGGCGATGCAGGCCCATCGTTTTCAGCGCCCTTGCGACAGCACCGATATTGCCTGGGTGGCTGGTGTTAACCAACACCACGCGAATCCTGGCCAGCCGATCTCCCATTGCCTTGGCCTTGTTCACCCCGGCTGTCTCGGTTAAGGACATTCGTTTGACCCACCCCCGTTGCAAAGCGGGTCATTGTAGCAAAGCCATGGCTTTGAGCATGCTCGCGTAAATGCCGAAGCATGGATCGGCGCTATAGCCTCGAAGCTGATTTTGTTACACTCGCGCCCCCTTTTGTAGCAGCTACCAGGTCGCCCCATGGAACCGATGGTAAATATCGCCTTGCAGGCCGCCCGCAAGGCGGGCGAGTTGATTGTTAAAGCCGCTTCAAAGCTGGACCGCATCCGTGTTGATGAGAAAACCCGACACGACTACGTCAGCGAAGTAGATCGCGGCGCCGAGGCGGAAATAATTTACCATCTGCGCAAGGCCTATCCGGAGCATCGAATCATCTGCGAGGAAAGCGGCATCCACGAGGGCGAGGACAGCGATTGTGAATGGCTCATCGACCCACTGGATGGCACTACCAACTTCCTGCGCGGGATTCCCCAATACGCGGTTTCCATTGCCTATCGCTACAAGGGCAGGCTTGAACACGCAGTGGTTTATGACCCCATAAAACTAGAGGAGTTTACCGCCAGTCGGGGTCGCGGCGCTCAGTTGAACGGCTCCCGGATCCGAGTTTCTGGGCGAATAGATACTGCCGGCGCCCTCTATGCCACGGGCATCCCTTTCAGCGGCAAGCCCCTTGAAAACATGCCAGCCTTCCTCGCCACCATGAGTGCCCTGGCTGAAAACTCATCCGGCATTAGACGCATGGGAGCGGCTTCCCTTGATTTGGCCTACGTCGCCGCCGGGCGCTTTGACGCCTTCTGGGAGATGCACCTCAAGCCCTGGGATATCGCCGCTGGCGCCTTACTGGTCAAGGAAGCCGGTGGGCTCGTCGCGGATTTTCAGGGTGGCGACCGTTATCTGGCTTCCGGACACATTGTCGCGACCACTCCGCGGCTTTTAAAACCGACCCTGCGTGCGGTAGGCAAGCATCTGGGACATCTCAGCTCCTGAGGCGCCCTCCAAACATTGAATTTACGAGCCGACGGAATCCCGCCGGCATCCGGCAACTTCGCCCGAACGCGCGACGATTGATTTTAGGGCCTATGGTTGACATTAATTGACGCAATTGCCAGTGTTCGCCCCCGAGGGCAACAGACATTCGAGGGGGAACAACAATGAACCACGACCCGGAAACGAATCAGAACACCCGCCAGGACACGGTTTACCATCACGACGGGGCGGAAAACCTGCCCCGCCATACCCAGCATGATGACGAGGTGCTGTCGGAAGCCAATCTCAATAGCTACTGGAGCGCCAACATCAGGGTACTGGCGACCCTGCTCTGCGCCTGGGCCTTCGTGTCTTTTTTTTGCGGCATCGTTCTGGGGGACTGGCTGGACCAGTTCCGGTTGGGCGGCTTCCCGCTCGGCTTCTGGTTTACCCAGCAAGGCGCCATGCTCTGCTTCGTAGTGATTATATTCCTCTACCACTACTGGATGCACCGCATTGAGCGCGCCCATGGTGTTGATGACGACGATAACAGCCCGACTCCGCGGACCACCGACAAGGACTGACTCCATGGATGCTCAAACCCTTAGCTATGTCTTCGTTGGGCTGTCCTTTGCCCTGTATATTGGCATTGCTTTCTGGTCACGGGTTGGCTCCACCAAGGAGTTCTACGTAGCGGGCGGCGGCGTACCACCGGTGATCAATGGCATGGCTACGGCCGCGGACTGGATGAGTGCCGCATCCTTTCTTTCCGTCGCCGGCCTACTCGCCTTCGCAGGTCGCGATGGCGCTGTCTACATGATCGGCTGGACCGGAGGTTATGTGCTCCTGGCGCTGCTATTGGCACCCTATCTGCGCAAGTTCGGCCGTTTTACCGTGCCGGAATTTATCGGCGACCGCTATTACTCCGATCTCGCTCGCGTGGTTGCCGTAATCTGCCTTATTTTCATTTCCTTTACCTACATCTCGGGCCAGATGCGCGGCGTTGGCATCGTTTTTTCCCGCTTTTTACAGGTGGAAATCGATACCGGGGTTTACATTGGCATGTTCATTGTCTTTGTTTACGCAGTCATGGGTGGCATGAAAGGCATCACCTACACCCAGGTGGCCCAATACTGCGTGCTCACCTTTGCTTTTCTGGTGCCGGCCATATTTCTATCCATTATGTGGACCGGCAATCCGATACCCCAGCTGGGCTTTGGCAGTGTCCTCGCCGACGGCTCGGGACTCACCGTGCTGGAAAAACTCGATCAGGTCACTGTTGAACTGGGCTTTACCGCGTATACCGAGGCCACCCGCGGCAAGGTGGATTCCCTGGCGATCGTCGCGGCCCTGATGATTGGCACCGCCGGCCTGCCCCATGTGATCGTACGCTTTTTCACTGTGCCCAAGGTGTCGGACGCCCGCAAATCGGCCGGTTACGCGCTGGCCTTTATTTGCGTGGTTTACACCACCATACCAGCGGTCGCGGCTTTTTCACGCCTGAATTTGTCGGAGAGCCTCAACGAAGTCGCCTATACCGAAGCACCCGCCTGGTTTAGCAAGTGGGAAAATACTGGCCTGATCGCCTGGCAGGATAAAAACGACGACGGCGTGATTCAGTACCGCGCGGGCGCCGCCCTGAACCCAGGCAAACCAGAATTCGTGGAAACCGAGGAACGCGGCAAGCACGGCCAGCGCCTATTGAGTAATGAAGCCACCGCGAGCGCCAATGAAATTTACGTGGATGCGGACATCATGGTCATGGCCAACCCGGAGATTGCAAAGCTTCCCAACTGGGTAGTGGCGCTGATCGCCGCCGGCGCCGTGGCAGCAGCC
The DNA here is from genome assembly GCA_040235495.1 of Porticoccaceae bacterium. Taxonomy (GTDB): domain Bacteria; phylum Pseudomonadota; class Gammaproteobacteria; order Pseudomonadales; family Porticoccaceae; genus HB2-32-21. Next base: position 20,703 of record JBECKV010000121.1, on the reverse strand, counting down.
TTGTCCACGGCCGCGGGGTTGTTACTGGTGATTTCCAGCTCTGTTTCCCATGACCTGATGAAGCGTACGCTTCTGAACAATATGAGTGACAGGCAGGAACTGGCCTGTGCACGGATTGCAGCGGTGGTGGCAATTACCCTGGCCGGTTGGTTTGGTGTCAATCCACCGGCCTTTGTCGCCCAGACCGTCGCCTTCGCCTTTGGCATGGCGGCGGCGTCCCTGTTCCCACCCATTGTCATGGGTATTTTCTCCAAACGCATCAATAAAGAGGGGGCCATCGCCGGCATGCTCGCGGGCTTGCTGATGACGGTCGGCTACATCGTCTATTTCAATTTCATGGCACCGGGCAGCAACAGCCCCGAAAACTGGTGGTTCGGCATCTCACCCACCGGCATCGGTACCCTGGGGGCTTTGCTAAACATAGTGGTAGCGATCGTGGTCAGCCGCTTTACCGCCGAACCGCCAGCGCAGGTGCGGGACATGGTTGACGATATCCGTATTCCGGCGGGTGCGGGCGTCGCACACCACCATTGATCATTAGAATGGGCATGCCCACAACAAACCGATAAGGGAGTCTCCTCATGACACAACCTTTGGGTAGCATTCGCCAGTTGGCTTACGTGGTCGAAGATATGGACAAAGCCCTCGACTACTGGATCAACACCGTCGGCGCGGGCCCGTTCTTTATGCTCGAACACGCGCCCCTGGAAAACCAGCGCTACTATGGGCAGCCGTCCAACGCCGACATTAGCGTGGCACTGGGCAATAGCGGCGATTTGCAGATCGAACTCATCGTTCAGCATAACCACGCCAACTCGGTCTATCGGGATTTCCTGACAGCCGGTCGGCGTGGTGTTCATCATGTCGGGCTAATGCCCAGGGATTATCGGGCCGCCTATCAGAGCTACGTCAACTCGGGCCATAAACCCGCTTTTGAATTAACTCTGGGCGGCGCTCCCGCGGTGTATTTCGACGCCTTGCATACCGTCGGCCATTACATTGAGCTGTGGGATAACAATGACCTCTTCAAGTCGATGTTCCTGATGATAGAGGAGGCGGCAAAGGGTTGGGACGGCCGCGATCCGGTTCGCCCCATGCCGGGATGATAAAGCTTCAGGCCCGCGGCTCGCGACCCACGGATGTAGCCTCGCCGCAACGCACACCCCCTGCGAATACGTCCCCCAGGCCAGGCTCGATCCGTCAATGACATACGCCGGGCCGCAGTGCCAGGAGTTCACCCAGCACCTTCTTTTTACTTTAAGAATTTGAATGAAAAAATAAAAATAACTAGTTGAATAATATGGTAATTTATTATTTTATAAGCATTCAGCCAACGTCGACACACCGCCCGCGAGGCCACTGCATCAAAAGCCCCTGAACTGTAGAACTATAAACGAAGCGATCAAAACGGAGCGATCACGGCATGACTTCAGAACAGACACAAGGACCCAGAGGAATCGAGGTGGTGGGCGCCGGCACCGCCAAAGCGCCGGACTATGATTTCACCATCGCTCAGATACTCAGCGAGGCCTGGCAGAGAGTCAGCGGATTAAAAGGACCATTCTGGATCGCCGCCATACTCGTTTTTGTAATTACCATGCTGGCGGTAATCGTTCTCACTGGAACCAGCAGCCTGCTGGGGATCAATGCCAGCGGGGGCCTGGACCTCGTCACCGCCCTGATCGTGCAACTCGCCATCACCGCAATCATCTACCCCTTCATGGCCGGCATCATCATGATGGGGGTGCGCCGCTCGGTCGACCTGCCCATTTCATACAACGAGGCCTTTGCCTATTTCGCCTACGTCCTCCCCCTGGTTGTCGCCGCCATCCTGATGTCCCTGCTGATGACGCTGGGATTCATCCTGCTGATTATTCCGGGCATTTACCTGGCCGTGGCCTATATATTCACCATACCGTTGATTGCCGACAAGAATCTTGGCGCCTGGGAAGCCATGGAAACCTCGCGCCGCACCGTTACCCGGCACTGGTTCAAGGTATTCTTCATCATGGTAATAATGGGCCTGATCTTTATCGTCAGCCTGATTCCCCTGGGTCTTGGTCTAATCTGGACCTACCCGATGATGGTCTCGGTAATGGGTGTCATGTATCGGGAGATTTTCGGCGTTAGCCAAAGTCGCTGAACGAAGACCATAAGAAAGGAACAGCCGGGTCAAGCCAACCATCCACTACCGCCCAGTACCGCCTTCGATCTTCTCCATGTACGTCGAGCGTGCCGGGGCAACAACCCTCTGGCGGCCACTGAGAAGTGGCCCGAGACTAGTGTGGGACCCCGGTAAAAATATTGTTTACCGACTTAGCAGCGGCCTTTCTTAGCCTGTCCGGGCGGACAAAAATGCGATGTGCCATGGCCATCATAGTGACGGTCGTAATCATGGTGGTGCCGAGCTCGATCGTGGCTGTCGTGGGATTTATCATCCGTGGCGACCGCCGCGCCGACCGCACCGCCCAGTGCGCCACCAACGACAGCACCCTCGCGACCGCTCACCTCGTTACCAATTGCGGCGCCAACCGCACCGCCAACGCCGCCACCAATAGCGGCCTTGAGCGTCGAATCATCCGCGCTGACCGAAAGGGAAAAAACCAGAGGAATAAACGCTAAGTATTTAATTTTCATAATAATACCTTCCACTTGAGGTTTTGAATAAGTTAATTATCCGTGTTTGTGGGAATAACCCGCGTGATGCAATTCACAACTCGGACTCACAAAAATCAAATCCCGGAACCAGATTTTCCCGTCCAACGGGCTACCGCCTTTCACCCAGTCAGCGGCTCGCCGCTAGCAGGGAAAATGCCTAGAGTGACAGTCGCCTGATATCTCCCAGCATCACCACCAGTTCGGTCAGGAAGCGACCGGCATCACCGCCATTGACGGCTTTGTGGTCGTAGGACAGGGACAGCGGCAAAAGTGTCCGCGCAACGAACTCACTGCCGCTCCAGACCGGCTGCACCTGGGCTTTCGAGACTCCCAGAATGGCCACTTCGGGTGTGTTGATAACGGGTGTAAAACCCTTGCCACCAATGGCGCCGAGACTGGATACAGTAAAACAGGCGCCCTGCATCTCATTGGGCGTAAGTTTGCCCTCTCGGGCTTTAGCGGCCATCAATGCCACCTCCTCGGCCAGCTGCCAGAGACCTTTTTTATCGACATCGCGGATTACCGGCACCAATAATCCCCGGGGCGTATCGACGGCCATGCCGATGTGGTAGTAATGCTTTTGTACGGCGTGTTCACCGTCGTTCAAGAGAGAGCGGTTGAGTGCGGGATGCCGTGCCAGCGCCAGTGCGCAGGCCTTGAGGATGATCGGTACCGGGGTCATTTTCACACCCCGCGCCTCGCCCTCACGGGTCAGGGATTTTCGGAAGACCTCCAGATCGCTGATGTCGGCATCGTCGAACTGGGTGACATGGGGGATGTTGAGCCAGCTGCGATGCATATTCGCGGCGGTGAGCTTGGCGATGCGCGACAGCTTGACCTGCTCGAATTCCCCAAATTGACTGAAGTCCGTTTCCGGGATCGGGGGAATCCCGGCACCAGCCGTGAATGCGGCAAGCGAGCCAGACCGGTTTTGTAGCGTTTGCTTGACGTAGCCCTGGACATCTTCCTTGAGTACCCGGCCCCGAGGACCACTGCCAGGGATACTTGCCAGACTGACGCCGAGTTCTCGAGCGAGTTGGCGCACCGCGGGACCCGCGTAAACACCACCCTCGGGCCTGCTGTTTTCTTCCTCGCTCCTTTCATCACTGCCGATATCCAGCTGCTTCGACGGCTCCTCCGGGGCTTGTACCTCTGGTTGCCTGACTGCGGAGGTTGCTGCAATATCAGTCGGCGCGCCAGTCGGACCGGTGGTTTTTTCGCCGGGATCCGTGCCAGGGATTTCATTGGCCGCTTCGCGGACAGACTCATCAGCCTGCTCCCCGACGGCCTCTTCGTCACTAGCCGAACCAGCGGATTCGGCGTCCTCGTCACCGCCGCTCCCGTCACTGGCCGAGACCTCGATCTCCACCAGCGGGTCGCCCTCCTTTTCGATTTTGTCTTCTTCCTTGACAAAAAACTTGAGGATTTTTCCGGCGCGCGGCGCGGGAATCTCCATCATCGCCTTGTCGGATTCGAGCACCAGCAGGGTCTGGTCAACTTCCACCTGATCACCCACGGCGACGGAGATTTCTATGACCTCCACTTCCTCGGCGCCACCGAGATCAGGGACGGTAATTACTTCAGTGCCCACAATGCCCCCCAGATCTCTCCTCCCTAGCACACCGGTCTGCTTGCCTTCCTGTCATCACAGCAACACCGGGTCTGTTTTGTCGGCATCAATGCCCAGGGCAGTAATCGCCCCGGACAGGACGTCGGCCTTGATTTTCTTCTGCTGGTACAGGGCATATAACGCGCTGTAGGTGATGTAGCGGCGATCGACTTCAAAAAAGTCCCTGAGTTTGGCACGGGTGTCGCTACGCCCAAAACCATCGGTGCCGAGAGTATAAAAATCGCCTGGAATAAAGGCTCTCAGTTGCTCGGTATAGGCTTTCTGATAATCGCTAGCGGCGATAACAGGCCCGTCGGGCTGGCTATTTTTGCCAGTGAGTTGTTCAGTGACATAGGGCCGCCTGGGCGTTTGATCAGGGTGGAGCATGTTCCAGCGGCCGCAACTCTGACCTTCGCGGCATAGCTGATTGGCGCTGGTGACACTCCAGATATCCGCTTCCACCTTGTACTCTTCCTTTAAAATCCGCGCCGCGGCGACCACCTCATTGAGAATAGCGCCCGAGCCCAGCAAGTGCACCTTGAGCGAGGTCTTGCGACGGCCTGACGATTCCAGCAAGTAGATGCCTCGGACGATACCCTCCTCGGCGCCCTCTGGCATTGCCGGGTGATTGTAATTTTCGTTCATGGCGGTGACGTAGTAGAAGCAGTTCTCCCGCTCCCGGTACATACGCCTCAATCCGTCCTGAATAATCACCACCAGCTCGTATTCGTAGGCCGGATCATAGCTGCGGCAATTGGGGATGGTATTGGCCAGCAAATGACTATGGCCGTCCTGGTGCTGAAGACCTTCACCATTTAGCGTCGTTCGCCCCGCCGTCGCGCCTATCAGGAAGCCCCGCGCCTGAATATCACCGGCCGCCCAGGCGAGATCGCCAGTGCGTTGGAAGCCGAACATGGAGTAAAAGACATAAAAGGGAACCATGGGACAGTCGTAGTTACTGTACGCCGTGGCCAGGGCCATCCAGGCCGACATGGCCCCGGCCTCGTTAATACCCTCTTCCAGAATCTGACCCTTTTTGTCCTCTTTGTAATACAGGATCTGCGCGGCGTCGTGGGGTATGTAGCGCTGCCCCTGAGAGGAATAGATCCCCAGTTGTCGAAACATGCCCTCCATGCCAAAAGTCCGTGCTTCATCAGGAACTATGGGCACCACCCGCTCGCCCATCTGCTTGTCCTTGACCAGCGTCGACAGCATACGTACAAAAGCCATGGTCGTGGATATCGAGCGCTTGCCGCTGCCTTTTAACTGACGCTCGAAGGTCGATAGCTCGGGAATATCCAGCACCCGGGCTTCGGTCTGGCGCGAAGGCAATGGCCCGCCGAGCGGTTCCCGTTGCTTGCGCATGTAGGTAATTTCCGGGCTATCCGGCGGCGGTCGATAATAGGGTGCATCGGCCAATTGATCGTCCGGAATCGGCAGGCCGAAGCGGTCGCGGAATTCCCTCAGACTATCGATGTCGAGTTTTTTCACGGAGTGGGTATCATTGGCCGCCTCGCCGGCATCTCCCAGACCGTAGCCCTTCACGGTCATGGCCAGAACAACAGTGGGCTTGCCGTTGTTTTTCATCGCCTCGGCATAGGCGGCATAGACTTTGTAGGGGTCGTGACCGCCGCGATTGAGCCACATGATATCGTCGTCGCTGAGATCAGCCACCATCTCCAGGGCCTTGGGATGCTTGCCGAAAAAATGTTCGCGCGTGTAGGCTCCGCCATTGTATTTGAAGTTCTGTAACTCCCCGTCGCAGACTTCATCCATCAAACTCTGTAGCACGCCGTTGACATCTTTCTCCAGCAGGGCATCCCAGTGCCTGCCCCAGACCACTTTAATGACATTCCAGCCGGCGCCACGAAATACCCCTTCCAGCTCCTGAATGATCTTGCCGTTACCGCGCACGGGGCCGTCCAGCCGCTGCAAATTACAGTTGACCACGAAGGTCAGGTTTTCCAGCTGCTCCCGACCGGCGAGGGCAATGGCGCCAAGGGTTTCCGGTTCATCACATTCACCATCGCCGATAAACGCCCAGACCTGGCGGTCACCCCGTGGCGTCAGCCCCCGGGCGGAGATATAGCGCATGATGTGGGCCTGATAAATCGCCTGAATCGCTCCCAGGCCCATGGAGACGGTCGGAAACTGCCAGTAATCGGGCATCAGCCAGGGATGAGGATAAGAGGACAGTCCCTTGCCATCGACTTCGCGGCGATAGTTGTCCAATTGTTGCTCGGACAAGCGCCCCTCCAGGTACGAGCGGGCGTAAATACCGGGCGCGGAGTGGCCCTGAAAATAAATCAGATCGCCCAGATGCTGTTCCGAGCGCGCGCGAAAAAAATAATTAAAACCAACATCGTAGAGCGTGGCCGCTGAAGAGAAGGTGGCGATATGCCCGCCCAGGCCTTCATCATTGTTATTGGCCCGCATCACCATGGCCAGGGCGTTCCAGCGAATCAGTGAGCGAATACGGCGTTCCATGAATAGATCACCGGGCATCCGCTTCTCCCGTGTCACCGGGATGGTATTACGAAAGGGGGTGGTCATCGCCCGGGGTAATGGCAGATTGACCTGGTCGGCTCGATCGAGCAGCTTTTTCAGCAGATAAGCCGCGCGCTCTTCCCCCTGATAACGAATAACTGAATCCAGGGAATCAAGCCATTCTCGGGTTTCTTCAGGGTCCTGATCCGTTAACTGCAAGTCGCCCTCCCGTTTCCACGCAAGTGCGGTAATCCGCGCTTGCACTCCCGGCGCCACCCCAATGTAGCTCGGAGTACATCAGCGCCTTCCTAGTAACCATAGTAATAACAGTAGTGTAGCAAAACTACATAAACAATCTATATGTATTTAAAAATCAAAGTAATACAGCGAATTTTTAATGCAAAACGCTAATTAATGACCGTCGAATTCTTTGTAGCCACAAGCCACCACAGCAATAGCCACGAGCCCCGAAGGCGCGCCGGCACTTAGGGAACCCGCCTTCAGCGAGGATAAGCGTAAATCGTTTTGCCAGCCGCTTTCAATTGCCCATGGGTGAGAACGGCCTCCGGCTTCGAAGTCCGGCCAGTAGTCACCCATAGGCGGCGACTGTCGGCGACCAGCAAACGTCGATAGGCACTTACCAGTTTTTCCCTGTCGACCTCCCTCACCTGCTCGGCCAGTTGTTGCCGAAAATCGAATTGCTCATAACCCAGACCCAGGGCTTCCAGATGGCGGGCTACCTGCTCCTTAACGTTTCGGGGTCGCTCCTGGATATTAGCCAGAAGCGCGGCCTTGATTCGCTCCAGTTCCTGATTCGGCATTGCCGCAAACACTGATTCATACGCGGAAATAAAATCATTAATCTCGGACTGCAGGTCAGCCTCCCCGGCCACTGGCGATTGGATATAAAATCCCTGACCCGGGACGCGATTCAAATGCATGACACTGGTGCCAACCACATAACCAAACTGCTTCTCGGTACGCATGGTGGTATAAAACGGCGCCTCGATCGCCCCGTTTATGGTGGCCACCAGGGCCCGCTCCCGCAAACTGTCCTCGTGACCCTGCACATAAAGCAGTACGCCACTGTCACTGTGGTCAACATCAATCCTGTGTTCGTGCATTAGTGGGGCAAGTCCCAGGATTGTCTCCGCGGAAGCAACATCACCGGCTCTGCCTACGCGCCAGCTCGCCTGAGTCAGCTCCGCCATGCGCAGCGTCTGCTGCTCGGACAAGGCGCCGCCGCCATAGAAGCGTACGTGACCGGTTCGAAACAGGCTGTCTGAAAATCCAGCGAGACTCTCCGAACCGATCTGTTCCAGGTGCTCGGCAAGTCCGGGTTTATCGCAACTGCCCTGTAATAGCGGCCCCACCTGCTGAAACAACTGTCGCACCGGCCACTGCTTGAGGGTATTGCGGAAGTCCCGAATAAGCGTATTGCGCAGGCGCAGGAAATCCCGCTCAGACCATGTTGGCTCGATCAACGCGCCCAGTATCGTTTTCAACAGCACCGTTTGTCGGTCGGTATAACCCGTTAGGGTGACGCCGACACCGCCGTCCCATTGATACAGGGAATACCCAAGACCAGCGAGCCCAGCCTGATAGGTGGCTTCCGTCAGACTGTCCTGAACCAGTGCGAGGTACAATTCCAGCTGCGCTATTCCCCGGCAGCTCTCCACTACCGGAGTTGTCACTCTGATATCGAATACACCGATGGGGCTGCCGAAGGTCTGGTCCCGGTAATGCCAGATATTCAATGACTGATCGTTCGCCAGTCGGGCCGGAGGCTGGCTTTCATTACCCTTTTCACCCAGCGGGTAAGCCGTCGCGACATAGGCATTTGCCCGTGCAAGGGCTAGGTCGGGGCTTTTTGCCCGGCGCAGCGCCGTTACCCTACCGGGCGGCAAGCCAGCGACCCGGTAGGGTGCGCGGTAGCGCCTGGAGACGCGGTCCGTGCCACTGACTTCGGGTGCCAACAGGCTGATAAAGGCGTTGTCCGGGACCAGATAATCAGCGTAACGCTGCAACAAGCCTTGATCAAACTGGTCCATCAAATAGGGGCCGCGCACGACGTCTTCCGGGGGGTAATCGCGCAACCCGGTACTCAGGAATTGTACGTAACTGGCGGGCGGAGCGTTTTCCTGAAAGCGAAACTGGACCTGTAGCAACTCCGCCAGCTCCTCGAAACGCCAGGCCTTGATACCGTGTTGGCGCGCGAGATTTAACCAGGCGAAAAACTCCATGAGTACCTCATCGTCGCGCTCAACACCCCTGGGCGTCAATTCGATCTGGACGATAAACGCGGCCCCGCGGGTGGTGTCGAAGCCCTGACCCGCGCTCAGGCCATTGGCCAACCCGGCCTCCTTGAGTCTTGCAATCAGACTACCATCGGTTTCATCACCGATCAGATGCCCCCAAAAATAATCTGGCCGGGTGCGCCACTTGTCTTTAAAACTGGGTGTCGGAAAGACGATACTCAGGCGACGCTCATCCTTTACCGGTTCGATTTCCAACTGAAACGGTAGCGCCTGCTTGAACGTGACCAGCGCAGGCACATTCGGCGCCCCTGCGCTCGGCAGGCCTTCCACGTCTTTAGCGGCGGGAATATCCACGAACAAGCCTCGCACCATGGCTTCCATCTGCGCCAGGCCCTGCGCACCCAGCACCACCAGACTCATGCGTTCAGCCGTGTAATGACGCTGATAAAACGCGATAAGTTCCGGCCTGATCGCTTGACCCTCCCGGTCCGCCAGACTTTCCAGATCACCGACGGAAAACCGGGACAAGGGGTGAGCGGGATTCACCTGCTCGCTAAACACTTCCCACTCTCGCCGACTGTCATCCTTGAATTTGAGCCGAAACTCCGATTCCACCGCATTGCGTTCGCGATCGACATATTCGGCATCAAAACGGGGCGCGATGAAAAATCGGGCAAAACGGTTCAGCGCTGCCTGCAAATGCCTCTCCTCAACATCAAAAAAATAATTCGTGCTATCCATGCTGGTATAGGCATTGTGCTGTCCACCATGTTCACTGATAAATTTCTGGTAGGCGCCGGGTTCCGGATATTTATCCGTGCCCAGAAACAGCATGTGCTCCAGAAAATGGGCCAGACCCTCGCGATCCGGCGGGTTGTCGAAACTGCCAACCCGCACGCTCATCGAGGCAGCGGCTTTGTCGGTATCGGGATCAGAAATCAGCAGTACGGCAAGGCCATTTTTGAGCGTCAGGTAGCGATAGCCTCGATCATCGGAGGGACTGCGCTTGATCGGATGCTCGCCACCATCGGCACCCGGCCCCGCTACCCACCATGAGGACTCGGTGCCACCGGTTTGTCCATACGCCACAACAATCTGGCCCATGAGGACCAGGCTCGTGAGCGAACTTATAAGCAAAAGCCTGAGGAACTTCATAGGATGTTTCCAGATAGCGTCAGCGGCGCGACAAGCCAGACAACAGGACCTCTAATCAGCACGCACTTGCGCGGGCTCCGGCAATACCTCGGTACTATTGCGAGGCCAGGCGTTATAGAGTGCCTTGATCAGGGTTGCCAGCGGAATCGCAAAAAACACGCCCCAAAAACCCCATACGCCACCAAATACGAGTACCGCAAGAATGATGGCGATGGGGTGCAGGTTGACAGCTTCCGAAAAAAGCAACGGCACCAGGACGTTGCCATCTAGAAACTGGATAACTGAATAGACAATAAACAACCACAGGAATTCACTACCCAAACCCCACTGGAATAATCCAACCAGTAGCACCGGGACCGTGACCACCACGGCGCCGATGTAGGGAATAACCACCGAGAGACCCACCAGCAAGGCCAGCAACGCGGCGTAATTCACCCCCAGCGCGGCGAAGCACACGTAAGTCACGGAGCCAACGATGAGCACCTCGGCGGCCTTGCCGCGCACGTAGTTGGCAATCTGCAGGTTCATTTCCTGCCAGACCTGATCCATCACCGGTCGCCGCTTCGGCAACATATCGGTCAGGGTCAACACGAGGTAGTCACGATCCTTGAGCATGAAAAATACCATCAGGGGCACCAAGACCAGATACACCATGATCACAATCACATTCGGCACCTTGCTGACCGAAAAAGTTACCGCTGCTTCGGCAAACTGAGCCGACTCCCTTTGCACATAGGTCACGATTTCCGCCAGCCGCGCCTCGGAAATAAACTGAGGGTACTTCTCCGGCAGCAACAGCAGACTGTCCTGCCAGTACTTGATCATGCCCGGCACTTCCTGAATCAGATTGCTGGACTGCTGAATGACAATGGGAAACAGAAAAATCATGATTGCCAGCAACAGCCCGATGAAGCTCGTAAAGACAATGACCACCGCGCCCAGGTGGGGCAGTCGCCAGCGCTTGAGCAGAGTCACCGCCCCCTGGAGCAGGAAGGCGAATACCAGGGCGGCCAGCAGTGGCGCCAGAATGTGGCCCATCGTAATAATGATGACCAGGGCCGCCAGCATAATAACCGATAGCACCAGCGCTTCGTCATCGGCAAAGTAGCGGTGGACCCATCGCTCCAGAATCTTGCGCATATGAAAATCCCAAACTTCGGCTCGGCATGACCCGCCGGCCGGAAAATACCACGCCTCCGCTGACAGGCAGCGGGCAAACAGTGATCATACAGATCAAACGCGGCCACGGGCATAAGCGGGATGACAGACGCTCGAAAAAATAGTGGCACCAGGTACTTCGCAGTTGGCGCGCAGTTGCCGTCGCGCCCCGGGAAGGGCATTCAAACGCGTCGTTTCCGATGTAAACTACGCTCCAGTCGCCTGTCCCGGTCGCGCCGCGGCCAACGCGCCTGAATTAGCATCAATAGCCAGCTCGCCTGAATCAATAGTTGCTTGTCCCGGCGAACTGGCATGACCCCGACCCCGAACAGGCGCAACAAATTGTTGTCATAGCTTGGCTTTGTCATTAATCACTATCAACCCATGGGCGTCACAACTTACCGCTACCAAAGCCGATCGTTAATGCAGCTGATAAGCGGATTCTGCCTTAGCGTGATGATCGCACTGACAGGTGCGGCTGGCTCCACGATGGCCAGCGAAATCAAGCTGCCAATGCTGGGTGATGCCACTTCGGGTATCGTCTCGCACCAGCAGGAATACGAGCTGGGCCGAGCCTGGCTACAGATGTTTCGCAGCCGTGTCCCCACCCTCGACGACCCGCAACTCAAAGCCTACCTCGAACAGCTGACTTTCAGACTCGCCACCCACAGCGAACTCAGCGACCGACGCCTGGAGCTGATTGTCATCAATAATCCAAGCATGAACGCATTCGCGGTGCCTGGCGGTGTCGTCGGTGCGCACACCGGACTGTTTATGTACGCCCAGAGTGAGCACCAATTGGCGTCGGTCCTGGCTCACGAACTGGCCCACCTCAGCCAGCGCCACTTCGCCAGAAGACTGGCCAACCAGAAGGCCAATTCGGTGACCAGCATGGCTGGCTTGCTGGCTGGTCTGATACTGGCGGCGACCGTCGGCGGCGATGCCGGCATGGCCGCCATGACCGCCTCCCAGGCCGCCGCCATGGACCAAAGCCTGCGTTTTTCCCGGCAAAACGAGCAGGAAGCCGATCGCATCGGCATGGATACCCTGCACAAGAGCGGCATGGACCCCAACGGCGTGGCACTCATGTTTGACCGCATGCTCGCCGCTACCCGCTATACCGGCCACCAACCACCCGAGTTCCTGCTCACGCACCCCCTGACCGAGAGTCGTATCGCCGACGCCCGCAATCGGGTCAGGAAATACCCCGCCAACCAATATTCGGACAATATCGAATACCATCTGATGCGCGCCCGCGCCATGCTGGCGATCGACAACAATCCCCAGCGCACGCTGAAACGTTTCCAGAGTGAGTTGGAGGGACACTCCAGTTCACCAAACGCCGCCCGCTATGGCCAGGTACTGGCGCTGACGGCGCAGGGTGATTATGAGCAGGCCCGCGCCACCCTTGCGCCCCTGCTGGCGGAGGAGCCCGGGCGCCTGACCTACCAGCTGGCCGCCGCCACCATTGACCGCTCCACGGGGAACCACACCGAAGCCCTGAAACGCCTGGACGAATTGCGTCGCGACTATCCCGACAACTATCCTGTGCAGGCAGAGTTAGCGGAAACCCACCTGAACGCCAACCGCTATCACGATGCCGAACAGGTGCTGGAAAAGCTGGCCCGCGCGCGGCCCACCGATCCTCATATCTGGTATCAACTGGCCGAAACCAGTGGTCTCGCCGGCGACATCGCCGGTGTGCACATGGCGCGCGCCGAATACTTTATTCTCACCGGAGTATATGACAGGGCACGTCAGCAACTGGGTTACGCCGGCAAGCTGGTGGCTCAGGATTTCAAGCGCTCCGCAATCATCAGCCAACGTCTCCGCGACATTGACGCGATGGAAAAAGACGCCCGAACCCTTTAGGTATTGGGCCTTTTTTTGCTTACGTGACACTGCTAATGTAAGGCGCGCTGGAGCCGACGCCACAGTAATTACGTTTCAATTCGGGGGGTTACCATCCGATGACCGAGCAATCGTGTCTATTGTTTTCATACCAGTTGGACGGCAAGGGCGGCGCCACCGCCCAACAGGAGGCGAGCAGCGACACGGATAAACCCCAGTGGATACACCTGGACTATTCCCTTGGCGATGCCGAACAGCAACTCCGAAAACTCGGTCTCGACCCCCAACTTTCCGAGAGCCTGACTCGTGTCAATTTACGACCTCGCACGGTTGCCGCCGACAATGGCGTCATGGTGGTCCTGCGCGGTGTCAACAGCAATCCGGGCGCCGACCCCGAAGATATGGTCTCCCTGCGCATGTGGATAGAGCCAAAACGGCTGATCACCGTCAGGCAACGGCGGATATTTTCGGTCCAGGACGTTCGCGCTTTGCTCGACAACAATCGCGGCCCCTGCGACATCCCCGCGCTGGTAATTGCCATTATCGAGCGCCTGGCCGACCGCATTTCCGACTTTGTCGACACCATGGAATCCCGTATCGAGGAGCACGAAGCGGAGGTTGAAACCGGCAATAAAAGCCAGATACGTCGGGAAGTATCCATCCTGCGGCGACAGGCCGCCGTGGTCAGGCGCTTTCTGGCTCCCCAGCGTGACGCGCTGGACAATCTGTTCCGTCATTCCAGTGGCCTCCTGGATGCCGACCTGGCCTATGACGTGCGCGAGCAGTCCGATCGGATTACTCGCTATGTCGAGGATCTCGACCTGATACGCGAACGCGCGCTGGTGGTGCAGGAAGAGCTGCTCAACCAGATCGCTCAGGAACAGAACGCCAGAATGTACGTGCTCGCCGTGGTAACCGCGGTCTTTCTACCGGTCACCTTTATTACCGGCCTGTTTGGCATGAACGTCGCCGGTCTGCCAGGCACCGACCAGAGCACTTCATTCTGGGTGGTGAGCGGCGTCATGCTGACGATTGGCATCGGGATCCTAATGATCTTTCGCCTGCGCCGCTGGATCTAGCTGCTGAAAACGTAGGGTCCCATCCACATGGATATCACGCTGCGGAAATGCGATGACGATGCCATTTTCCTGAAACAGCGCACAGATGCGAAAACGGATATTGCTGCGAATTTTTCTCAGATCACGATCGGCGTTCGCTTCAATCCAGTAGTAAACATCGAAGATCAATGCGCTGTCGCCAAAATCCTCGAAGATCACCATCGGCGCCGGCTGGGCCAGCACGGCTTCCTCGGCCCTGGTCGCTGCCTCGATCAAATCCCTGACCCGTTCGATGGGCGAGCCGTAAGCCACGCCCACTCGAATGACCGAACGGGCGAGTCGATCGATCAGGGTCCAGTTGACGACGATATTTTCAAGAAGGTAGCTGTTTGGTATCAAAAGATGGACGCCGTCAACCCGACGAATCCGGGTGGAACGCGTATTGATGGTCTCGACCGTACCCTTGGTGTCACCGGTTTGGCCGATTTCCAGAAAATCACCGATGCGAATGGGTCGCTCCCACATCAAGATCCAGCCACTGATAAAATTGTTGATGATATTTTGCGCACCGAAACCGACGCCGATGGCGATGGCCCCGGAAACGAATGCAAAAGCTGTCAGCGGCACATTCAACAGATCCAGCGCGGTAACCGCGAGCACCGCGACACCGGTGATGTAGAAGGCCCGCGAAATCAGTTGAATGGCATCGGGACTCATTTGCCGGGCCGACAATCGCTTTCTGATCACGCGGCCCAACCAGCGCAGCAGAAGCAGTCCTAGAAGAACAACCAACGGGACGAGTAAAAATTGGCCCAGGGTAACGGCCTGCCCGGACACCGAGAACAGTGGCTTCGACAGCCACGTGAAAACGCCCTCGAAAAAGGCCCCCATGGTTTCAGGCTGAAATATTGAAGGGGCTGCCATAATCTTATCCGCGTGTTAACAGGAATACGTCCGCTGCCCAGAAGTTGATGCGAATTATGAGAGCGCAACGAAAGCCTGTCGCGGGAGCGGATACCGTCGCTATGCGCTGTAGCAACCGCGCCGCTCAGCCGCTGATTATCATCTGTACGCCCTGGCCCGCTCGATCATGCGCTTGGCCTGGGTATAGTGAGGCTTGTCCAGCATAATGCCATCAAGTCCGACGACGCCGACATCGGGGCTGGCTTCAAAGGCCTCCACCACCCGTTGCGACCACACCAGTTGCTCGTCGGAAATCGAGAATTCCTCGTTGATGATATCCACCTGGTTGGGGTGGATGGCCATCATCGACGTAAACCCCGCGCGGCGGGCGCCGCGACACGCATCGCGCAGCCCTTGGTCATCCTTGAAGTCGGTAAACACGGTGTTACAGGCTTCGATTCCGGCGGTTGCCGCCGCCGCGATGCACAGGCCGCGGGCGGTGCGAAACAGGTCATCCCAGTTGCCATCGGGCAGCCGATGGGTTTCGGCACCGACATCCGCGGACAGGTCGAACTCGCCCCAGCTGACATGGGACAGGCGATCACTGGCGCCTTTCAACCCACCCAGATTAAACAGGGCCTCACCGGTTTCGGTACCGATGACGAGAATCTTGATGTGCCGCGCCGGCACCCCTTCACGCACTTCAAGGGCGCTCAGATAGTGATCCAGTCTGATAACGTCCTCTCGAGTTCGGTATTTCGGCAACAACACGTAGTCAGGGGCGCCACCAACCACGGCGGCGAGATCATCCAGGGTCATGTCACCACTGAGAGGATTGATGCGCACTAGCAGTTTTTGTTTGCGCGACCCCAAAGGATGGGCATCGAGGTAAGCACGCGCCAGGCGCCGGCCTTCCTCCTTGCGCCCCAGGGCGATGGAATCCTCCAGGTCCAGGATCAGGCCATCGGCATTGGTACCCTCGCCCTTGGCGATTTTCTTTTCGCTATCGGCGGGTAGAAACAGCATCGATCTCATAATGACTCTCCGCGATCAAGCCTTGGGGCGTACTGCCATCAGCGCGGTGCGGCGCACTGTCGCCACCAGTTCGCCATGCTGGTTAAAACCTTCATGCAGAAAGTTGACGATACCGGAATCATCACGGGACTTGCTCAGGCGCTTGTCCAGCACCGTGGTGCGCGCGCGGATGGTATCGCCATGAAAGGTCGGGCGCGGGAAAGCGACGTCATTCATACCGAGGTTGCCCAGGGTAGTTCCCAGAGTCAGTTCAGTAACCTGAATACCCACTACCAGGGCCAGGGTAAACATGCTATTGACGATGCGTTGCCCATGGATACTCTTCTTGGAAAATTCGGCATCGAGGTGCAGCGGCTGGGTATTCATGGTCAGGCAGGTAAACAGGGTATTATCGTACTCGGAGACGGTACGGGTCACCTCGTGATCGTAAACCTTGCCTTCTTCAAAATCCTCAAAATACAAACCAGCCATGTTGGCCTCCTGTCTTGGTTGCGTCTTTCGTTTCAGTTTCAGTTTCAGTTTCAGGATGAATTACTCAGCCCGCAATGCGGGGCCGATTGTAGCACCTAAGCAGAAGAGGAATAGCGGCGACCGAGCACTTGTACCCGGCTCGCCGGACGTTACAATGCGGGGCAGCAAAATTCAGCCTGAAGCAGCCCTAACCCCATGACAAATTCCAGCGATACACCCATGACCCTGCCTGCAAATCCAAGTTTCGAGGACGTGGTCCGCTGCCGCCGTTCAGTGCGCGGCTTTCTGCCCAAAGCGGTGCCGCGGACACTGCTGCACGAGATATTCTCACTGGCGCAACTGGCGCCCTCCAACTGCAACATCCAGCCCTGGAAAGTAGCAGTTGCCTCTGGAGACAGCTGTCGCCGCTTGCGCGATAAACTGGTCGCGGCAGTGAGGGAGGGACTGAGGCCAAACCCGGACCACCAACGGGTGGACAAGTTCGAAGGCGTGTTTCGTCAACGTCAGGTGGATACGGCGGTGGCGCTGTACGGCAATATGAAGATCGCCCGCGATGACGGCGAAGGCCGGCGCCGGGCCTCGCTGCGCAATTTCGAGTTTTTCGATGCGCCTCATGCCGCTTTTATTGCCATGCCGCGAATCTTCAATGAATCGGTGGCCGTGGATGTGGGCATGTATGCTCAGAACCTGATGCTGGCCATGACCGCCAACGGCCTCGGCTCCTGCGCCCAGGCCAGCGTCAGTCGCTATCCGGATATTATCCGCGAGCATTTTGGCTGGCATGACTCCCTGGCGGTGCTCATGGGCATTTCCTTTGGCTACGAAGATCCCAGTGTCCCGGCCAACAAAACCATCGTGCCGCGGGCCGATATCCGGGAAGAAGTCATTTTTCTCGATTAGGCTCAGTAGGGCGAGCCCGCGCCGCCGGTTAATCCCCGAGCTGCCGCGCGCGAAAATCCAGCATGCGCTGGAGGGGAATCATGGCTCTTTTGCCCAACTCGGGATCAACCAGAACCTCGTTATTGCCCCTGGCCAGGGAGTCTCGCAGGTTCTTCAGATGATTCATGGCCATCCACGGGCAATTGGCGCAACTGCGGCAGGTGGCCCCATGACCCGCGGTTGGCGCAATAATCAACTCCTTGTCTGGCGCCGCCTGCCGCATCTTGTAAAAAATACCTTCATCGGTGGCAACCACCACCTGTTTGTTGGGCAGGGTGCGCGCCGCTTCGATCAGCTGGGAGGTAGAGCCGACAGCGTCGGCCATGGCGATAATGGCTTGCGGTGATTCCGGGTGCACCAGGATCGCGGCTTGCGGATAGATCTGCCTGATATCCCGTAGCCCCCGCAGTTTGAATTCCTCGTGCACTACGCAACTGCCATCCCACAGCAGCATATCGGCACCCGTCTTTTCCTGGACATAACGCCCCAGGTGCTTGTCAGGTGCCCAGAGGATTTTATGGCCCTCGCCGTCGAGGTAATCGATCACGTCGAGCGCGATACTTGATGTCACCACCCAGTCAGCCCGGGCTTTGACCGCCGCCGAAGTATTGGCGTAGACCACCACCGTGCGCTCGGGGTGCTGATCGCAAAATGCCGAGAATTCGTCGATTGGGCAGCCTATATCGAGAGAACACGTGGCTTCCAGGGTCGGCATCAACACGGTTTTTTCCGGGGTCAGGATTTTCGCCGTCTCACCCATGAACCTGACCCCGGCGACCACTAATGTGGAAGCCGAGTGTCTGGCGCCGAAACGGGCCATTTCGAGGGAATCGGAGACGATACCCCCGGTCTCCTCGGCGAGAGCCTGAATCTCCGGTTCGGTATAGTAATGGGCGACTATGACCGCGTCCCGCTCCACCAGCAGGGCTTTGATATCCCCCCTGTACCGCTCCAGTTCTGCGGGGCTTTCGTCGGGCACGGCATGAATTCGGTCGAGGTGCTGCTCCACCATTTCCCGCAGTTTTGGATTATCCGCAATATTAAGACGTGGTGATTGGGGCATGGCCTGTGGTGGTTCTGGTAGCCTGTGGTGATTCTGGCAGGTAGTTGAATTCTAGCACACGGCATCAGCGACTTTATTGCGCTGCCCGGGGCACGCCGCCCGGAGAATATGGTCGGCAAAGCCGGTAGAATGCCCGAGCAGCACTTCGGCCAAACAGGAATACACCTCCCCCATGACCATTAATACCGTATTGGTGAGCGGCGGCGCCGGTTTTATCGGTTCCGCCCTGGTTCGCTACCTGATCAACGCAACGTCATGCCGGGTAATCAATGTCGACAAACTCACCTACGCGGGCAATCTGGAGTCCCTGGCCCCGGTTGCCGACGATGTGCGCTACCACTTTGAGCACCAGGACATCTGTGATGCCGAGGCCATGATCAAGCTGATGGCCCGCTACCAGCCCGACGCCATTATGCATCTCGCCGCGGAAAGTCACGTCGACCGCTCCATCACAGGCCCGGCGGCCTTCATCAACACCAATATCACTGGCACCTTCACGCTGCTGGAGGCCGCCCGCCACTACTGGTTGGGACTGGATGACGCGCGTCAGGCAGCCTTTCGCTTCCACCATATCTCCACCGATGAAGTCTACGGCGACCTGGAGCCGGGCTCGTTGTTTAGCGAACAAACTCCCTATGCCCCCAGCTCGCCCTACTCCGCCAGCAAGGCCGCCGCCGATCACCTGGTGCGCGCCTGGCAACGCACCTACGGCCTGCCCACCCTGATTACCAATTGCTCCAATAATTACGGACCCTACCACTTTCCGGAAAAATTGATCCCACTGATGATTCTCAACGCGATGGCCGGCAAAGCCCTGCCCATCTATGGTGACGGCCAGCAGATTCGCGACTGGCTATACGTCGATGATCACGTGCGCGCACTGTATACCGTACTTACCACGGGCAAGGTCGGGGAAACTTATAATATCGGTGGACATAACGAGAAAACCAACCTGGAAGTCGTCACCTTGATCTGCGAGCTCCTGGAGGAGCTCGCGCCCCAAAAACCCGCTGGCGTGAGGCGTTACCTGGATTTGATCACCCACGTGGCGGACCGCCCCGGCCACGATCTGCGCTACGCCATAGACGCGGGCAAGATCGAGCGGGACCTGGGGTGGAAGCCTCGGGAGTCCTTCGCTAGTGGTCTGCGCAAAACCGTTGCCTGGTTTATCGATAATGAAACCTGGGTCGGCAACGTCACCAGCGGCGCCTACCGCCAGTGGCTGGACCAGCACTACGGAGCCTGAACAGGTGTCACATGAGCCCGGATTCCACATCCGGCTGGCAGGAACCATCGGGGGCCGACGGCCCCGATGGCCAAGAGAGCAAAGAGAGCGAAGGCAAACGGCGATGGCCTAGGGATCGATCCGCGCGGTCGCCTTGCCATTAATGACCGGCTGGTTGTCCTGGTTGACGGTTACCACATCCAGTTCGGCCACCTGATAACCATCCTCCTCGTGAATATCGGTCACCGTGGCTTTGGCAATCAAATCATCTCCCGGCCACACCTGGCGGGTAAAACGGGCACTGTATTTGGTCAGTCGACCGTCGCCCACCCAGTTAGTCAACATCACGCCGGTGGCGCCCATGGAGAGCATTCCGTGGGCAAAGACACCGGGATAGCCGGCGATTTCCCGGGCATAAAGCTCGTCGGAATGCAGGGGCATATAATCACCGGAAGCACCGGCGTACTGGACAATCTGCGTGCGTGACAGATTGGTCGCTACTTGTTCCTGGTAAGTATCCCCTACTTTTAATTGGCTGGCTTTCAGCGCCATGGTTTGTTCTCCTGATTCTGGATAGTTTTAGGTAGCGCCTTGCCTGTCCAGCGCTTTACCAAATTTTTGTCAGTCCTGGGATACCGCCTTACCAGTGGTTACACCCACGGAAGTCGCGGTCACCACCAGATCCCCGCCCTCATCGCGATATTCTGTAACCACCTCACTAAAAACCATGGTGCCGCCGCGACGGCCTTCCTTTTCCCAGGTATTGCCCTTTTTCGTGGTCACGGTCAATTTGTCGCCGGGGCGAATCGGCTTGTGATAGATATATTGCTGCT
>JBECKV010000085.1:0-10530 GCA_040235495.1 Porticoccaceae bacterium | reverse complement strand
GGCTGATGCGGCGAGGGGGCGATACCGGGCCCCATGGCGACGGTTGGGGCATCGCCTTTTACGAGGGCAAAGGCTATCGCGCTTTCCATGACCCTGGCGCCAGCGCCGATTCAGAAATTGCGCGCTTCATTCAAGGCTATTCCATCAAAAGCGACACGGTTATCTGCCATATCCGCAAGGCCAACCGCGGTCGTGTGTGCCTTGAAAATACCCATCCCTTCGCCCGGGAACTTTGGGGGCGGACCTGGTCCTTCGCCCATAATGGCCAACTCAGGGCCATTAAAAAATGGCGCCTGGAACATTATTTTCCGGTCGGCGGCTCAGATAGCGAATATGCCTTCTGCTGGTTGCTGGATCAGATACGCGGAGAATTTCCCAACCCGCCGAAAAACGCTAAACACCTGTGGTCCTTCATCGAATCTCGAATCCGTGAACTGGCCAACCTGGGGATTTTTAACATCCTGATGAGCGACTCCCGGGTACTGTACAGCCATTGCAGCACCCACCTGGCCTGGCTGACTCGCCAGGCACCCTTTGGCAATGCCCAGCTGCTCGATGCCGACGTGGCCGTTGATTTCGCCCAGGAGACCCATCCGGACGACGTGGTCACGGTTATCGCCACCCGTGCACTGACTTCGAACGAACGGTGGCAGGCCATGACCAAAGGCCAGTTCGCCGTCTTTCAACGCGGGCTGCTGGCCTATGACAAACCCGCCCACCCCTGAGCCACCGGAGGCCCCCGGAGGCAGTTATGGCCCTACACAATCCGTGAATTGGTCTTGCCCCAGTAACGATCCTTGATCAGTCGTTTGTACAACTTGCCGGTGGGCAGACGCGGCAGCTCGTCCATGAAATCCACGCTGCGCGGGCACTTGTAATGGGCGATATGCTCACGGGCGTAAGCGAGTATCTCAGCCGCCAGCGCCTCACTGGCCTCGACACCGGGCGCCGGCTGCACCACCGCCTTGACCTCCTCGCCCATTTCTTCGTTGGGCACGCCGACCACGGCGATGTCCGCGACCTTGTCGTGGAGAATGATGACATCCTCGATTTCCTGGGGATAGATATTCACGCCACCGGAAATAATCATGAAAGTCGCCCGGTCGGTGAGATACAAAAAGCCGTCCTTATCCACGTAGCCGACATCACCCAGGGCCGACCAGTTGTCGTGTTTGGGATGCTGGGAGTCCCGGGTCTTATCCGGTTCCTTGTGGTACTGAAAAGGCATAACCGGCATTTCGAAGTAGACCAGCCCCGCTTCTCCAGTAGGCAGTTCATTGCCGTCTTCATCGCAAATATGGAGCTTGCCGAGAATCGGTTTGCCCACCGTACCCGGATGATCCAGCCACTCCCGGGGACCGCAGTGGGTCAAACCGTTGAGTTCGGTGCCGCCATAGTATTCATAAATAATCGGCCCCCACCAATCGAACATCTGGCGCTTGATGCCCTCGGGGCATGGCGCCGCCGCGTGGATCGCCACCTGGTGCGAGGACAAATCAAACATCTCGCGCTGTGCCGCCGGCATTTTCAGCATACGGGTGAACATGGTGGGCACCCACTGGCTGTGGGTCACCCGGTATTTTTCGATCGCCTCCAGCGCCTTCAGTTCGTCAAATTTGGGCAGCATGATGACCGTGCCACCCTGGGCGGTAATGCCGGTACAAAACGATAAGGGCGCCGAATGGTAAAGCGGCGCGGGCGAGAGATAGACACTACTGTCGGTGACGCCCCAGAGATTTCTCTGCATGGCGGCCACCGGGCCGGCGTCTTCATGAATCTTGCGTCTGGCTGGCGGACGGATCACTCCCTTGGGCCGCCCGGTGGTGCCGGAGCTATAAAGCATATACTGACCGGCCGGCTCATCGGCCAGTTTTTCCGCCGGGTATCGGGCGATGGCATCCTCGTAGGCCTCGTAACCATCGACCACGCCGTCGGTCATCAACCAGGTATGGCAGCCTGGAGCAAACTGGTGGAGCTTGCCAGCCGCATCGGCGAGATAACACGAAGTGATCAGTATCCGGGCCTCACAGTTATCCAGAATATAGCCGGCCTCTTCATCGGTCAGATAGCGATTGATGGTGGTCAGATAAAGTCCGGAGCGCAGGGCCGCCCACATCACATCGAAATAACGCAGATTATTTTCCATAAAAATGGCGGCGTGATCTCCAGGCCGCAAACCCTTGTCCCACATCAGCTGGGCCAGCTGGTTGGAACGATCGTTCAATTCCCTGTAAGTGGTTTGCTCGCCGCTAGCGGCATCGATCACGGCTGCTTTATCAGGCGTCTGCTCCGCCCAGGTGCCTGGATACATAGGTCAGTCTCCAAAAGATTTATTACCTTAAATTTTGGCGCTTACACATAATTCACGGCTTTTTTGCCATCTTCCGGGTAGGCGCGTTCAAATCAACGTCGATCACCGCGGCGCCACCTCACATTGTATCGGCAACTCGGTGAGGCCACGAAAACTCAAACTGTCAAACCACGAAGGCTCGGGTCCAAGCAAACGCGGGTTACCAAGGCGTTGCGCAAAAATCGGAAAACAGATGCGGCCCTCAAGACGAGCCAGGGGTGCACCGATACAAAAGTGGATGCCATGCCCAAAGGCAAACTGCCCCAGTGCGGCGCCACTGCCGACTCCACGACGAATATCAAAACGTTGGGGATCCTCGAACATCTCCGGGTCTCGGTTAGCGGCATTGATCATGGCGAATACGCGCTGGCCCTTGTTGATCCGATGACCCCGGAACTCGACATCCTCGCTCGCAACCCGTGTGACCGCGGCGTTGGGACCGTCATAACGCAGCACCTCTTCCACCACCTGCTCGCCCAGCCCCGGGTTATTCCGCAAATCCCGCCACTGCTGCGGGTGCTTGATAAAGTGATACATGCCGGTTGCCAGCATATTGCCGGTGGTCTCGTGACCGGCAAACAGCAGCTGAATACACGTGGCCACCAGTTCCTGTTCATTGAGCACCTGGCCGTTTTCCTCCGCGCGAATCAGCTCGGAGATCAGATCCGGTCGAGGTCGACGCCTGCGCTCGGCGATCATATCCCGAAAGGCATCGCCCATTCGGGTCACGGCAACTTCGGCGCGGGCATATTTATCAGCGGTAACCCTGGAGCTGCCGACAAACAAACCCAGCTCATCGGACCAGATCTTGAAGTTGTCGATTTCCGAGCGAGGCGCGCCGAGCATCTCCATGATCACCGTCGCGGGAATGCGATAAGCGATGTCCCGGACAAAATCCACCCGTGGCTGGTCCGTGAGCCCATCGATCAGATGATGAACGATTTCTGTGATATTGGGCGCCATGCCGCTGACCGCCTGGGAGGTGAAACTGCGGTTCAGCAGCCCGCGCAGGCGGGTGTGGTCCGGGGGGTCCAGAAACACGGCCCACAGCCCCACCGAGGATTCCAGATGCCTGACCCGCGCCCGCTGTTCCTGGCTCAGTGAGGCAAAAAAAGGTTTCATCCGCTCGGAAGAAAAACGCTTGTCCAGCAATACCGCCTTGCAGTCCTGAAAGCGGGTCAGTACCCAGCCCCTGGCGCTGTCGCTCCAGTGCACCGGGGCTTCCCGTTGCAGCCGTGCAAACAGGGGGAAAGGATTATCCCTCACCACCGGATCAGTGGGGTCAAACTGTAGCGCGCTTCCAGTCACCAGCCCCCCTTAATTTACTTATTGAGCGGTCGGGCAATGCTTAACTCATGATCATCGGGGTCGCGAATATGAAAGTAGCGCTCACCCCAGCTGGCGTCGGCGGGCTCGGTCTCGGTGCGATAGCCCGCCGATACAATGCGATCGTATAGCGCGTCGACATCATCGACATAAAAGATGACTCGTCCCCAGAAGCCGATCCGCGGTCCCGAGTTCTGTCTGACCAAATTGACGTGACACTCGCCCGTGGCAAGGCTGCTAAACGCCGCTTTTTCCCCGCCAAACTTCAAGGTCAAACCCAGCGCACGGTAAAAAGCGACGCTGGCGGCCATATCCCCGGTCATCAGAGTGATCGCGTTGATGGTTTTTATTCCCGTGGCCATATTGTCATTACCGTTCATCAGCCATACTGTTTCTGACTGAGTCTAGCGCTTGCGGTTAGCCGTGGCCTGAATCCACACGCTCGTCCTGGCAGTTGCTTTACCCTGGTCGAGAAATCGAAGTTCCACTCCGACTATACCCGCTTTAACAGGGAGAAACCGTTAATGAGCAAGATACTGGTGACCGGCGCCCTTGGGCAGATTGGCTCCGAGCTGGTGCCGGCGCTGCGTGCGCGTTATGGCGACCAGCAGGTCATCGCTTCGGACATCCGCACGACGACCGGTGACAGGGGGTGGTCAGCGTTTCGCCGCGATTACGAATATCTCGACTGCACCCGCTATGATCATCTGCTGGATATCGTCCGTCGCCATGATGTGGACACCATTTACCATCTGGCCGCCCTGCTATCCGCGGTTGCCGAGGAAAAACCGCAGGCTGCCTGGCAACTCAACATGGGTGGCCTCTACCATGTGCTTGAAGCGGCACGGCGCAACGCTTGCGCGGTGTTTTTCCCCAGTTCAATCGGCGCCTTTGGCCCGGAGACGCCAAAAGACCAGACCCCGCAGGTGACGATCCAGCGCCCGACCTCGATATATGGCGTCGCCAAAGTGGCCGGCGAACTGCTCGCCGATTACTACCATTCCCGCTTTGGCGTCGACTGCCGTGGCCTGCGGCTGCCCGGCCTGATTTCCAGCGAAACGCTGCCCGGCGGCGGCACCACCGACTACGCCGTGGATATCTTCTATCAGGCGGTTCGCTACCGACACTACACCTGTTTCCTGCGCCCGGACACCCGCCTCGACATGATGTACATGCCCGACGCGATTCGCGCCATGATCGAACTGATGCAGGCTGATTCGGTCCGGCTACATCATCACAACGCCTACAATGTCGCCGCCATCAGCCTTACCCCGGAAGAGCTGGCCGGTGCAATCCGCAAACATATCCCCGAGTTTGTCATCGATTACGAGGTCGACCCCATGCGCCAGGCAATCGCGGACTCCTGGCCGCGTTCCGTTGACGATCGAGCCGCCCGTTGCGACTGGCGCTGGCAGGCGCAATACGACCTGGAAACCATGACCGCGGATATGCTGAGCCGGGTTCGTCGGAAGATAAACAAGGTGAGTCCCCATGCCCCATGATCGACTCGACAAGATGCTGGCAAGCACCCTCGACGACAAACGCACCACCGGCACCCTCAAGGGCGCCGAACAGGTCATCACCGCGGTTATTCCCCCCCGTGCCGGCCGTGGTCGCCGCTATCGCCTGGCCGGCCATGGAGACCAGGACTTCCTGCGCATGAACTCCAATGGCTACCTGGGCATGTCATTAATCGAGGAGGTGGTCAGTGCCGAAGAAAAGGCAAGCCGGGCCTTCGGCGTCGGCCCCGGGGCCGTGCGTTTTATCAGTGGCACCTGGGCGCCACATATCGAACTGGAACACAAACTCGCCGACTTTCACGAGCGCGAGGCAGCGATGATTTTCAGCTCGGCCTATGCAACCATGATGGGCCTGTTACCCAGCCTGGTCTCGGATGCCACCGCCATCATTAGCGACGAGCTCAACCATAGCTGTATTATCAATGCCATGGCGCTGGCGCGGCCCGCCGAGAAGCATGTCTATGCCCATCTCGATATGGCGCAACTGGAAGCGAGACTGATCGCCGCCAGTGCCAACTGCCGACGCGCGATCGTGGTTACCGACGGGGTTTTCAGTATGCGCGGTGATCACGCGCCACTGGATCAAATCGTGGCGCTGGCGAATAAACACGACGCGGCCTTCGCCGAGAATATTCTGGTGGTAGTCGACGACTCCCACGGCGTCGGCGCCTTTGGCCACAGCGGTCGTGGCACGGAGGAATACTGCGCCAATACCCGAGCGGACATCCTCGTGGGCACGCTGGGCAAGGCCTTCGGCGTCAACGGTGGCTACCTGGCAGCCGCCAGCCCCATCGTCGACTACCTGCGGGAAAGCTCTCCCTTCTATATCTATTCCAATCCCATCGCCCCCGGCGAAGCCGCCGCGGCTCAAGTAGCGCTGGATATCGTCGACAGTTCACGGGGCCGAGCCCTGCTGGCGCATCTGCGCGCCGTCACCGCGCGCTTTGAACGGGGCCTGCTCGCCCTGGGCCTGGAAACCATCGTCGGTGAACATCCGGTGGTGCCACTGATGATCCGCGACACCGAGACAACCGCGGCGCTGGTGACTCATCTGCGCCAGTGCGGTGTCCTGGCGACAGGACTGAACTACCCAGTGGTGCCCAAGGGCTCCGAGGAAATCCGCTTTCAAATGTGCGCCGACCACACCGCCGATGACATCGACCAGGCACTGGAGGCCCTGCGTGCCTTTTAGGTCCCTGGCCAGGCCTCGGCCACCATCGCCATCCGCTGCCGTTGTACCTTGAGGTTTTCATAGCGATCGCTATGCACCAGCACATCGACCCCCACCTCGGCATAAGCGGCGCAAAGGTCCCTGCAGCGAGAGCCATCGTCGGTCGGCAAAGCGGTCATCAGCACCACCAGGGCTCTGGCCTTGCCGGCGTCGCGGGCGAGCTTGCGGTACTTTACAACCCAGGGTCTCAACTCCTCGGGGCTAAAACGCATGGGCAGCCAGCCATCGCCATAGTCAAGCGCCCGTTGCATGGCGTGGGGTGGCGCGCCACCGACATAGATAGGAGGCTTCTCCGGTCGCGGCCGAAAATAAAATTGCTGGCCATTCAATTCGACGATGTCATTGGCGAACGCCCGATTGAGAAATTCCAGAACCGCTTCCGAATCGCGCACCCGCTTGCGCATATTCAGGCCCAGGGCTTTGAATTCACTGCGCATCCAACCAATGCCCACACCGAGCGCCAGTCGCCCCTGGGCCAGTTCCTGCAAAGTGGCCACCAGCTTGGCCGTCACCAGTGGCGGCCGGTAGGGCAGAATCAAAGCGCCGGTGGCGAGGGTGATCCGCTCGGTTTTCCCGGCCAGATATGCGAGGGTCACCAAGGGGTCGAGATAACGGCCATCGGAACCCTCGGCTTCATCGGGCGGGATGGCGATATGCTCCGGCAACCAGACTGAATCAAACCCCAGCCGCTCGGCGTGTAGCGCACAATCGGCAATCGTCTCACGGGTCGATTGCGGCCCCATGGTGCGGATGGCGACTCCAATTTTCATGGGCGCACTCCCCGGGTATTCAGCCCCGCCACATGTCCGCGATCCACGCAAGATCGTTCAGATCGAGCCCGCGCGCCCGCGGCGCCCGGATGATGCCCGACCTGTCAGCGTCATCAGTGGCGATGCGCGCCGAGCATTGACACTTAATTATTGCCACTTAATTAATGAAAAGATCCGCCGATCAGGTTACGCGCCATCACCAGCCGTTGCACTTCGCTCGGCCCTTCCCCGATACGCCGGATGCGCATTTCCCGGTACCAGCGCTCCAGGGGCAGATCCTTGGTCATGCCGTAACCCCCGTGAATCTGCATGACGCGATCCACCACGCGACCACCGGCTTCACTACCCAGGAGTTTGGCCATGGCCGCCTCGGTGCGGAAATCGTCGCCGCGATCGGCTTTTTGCGCGGCCTCCAGGCAGACATGGCGGGCGGTACGTATGTCGATTTCGTTATCGACAATCATCCACTGAATGGCCTGACGGGAAGCCAGTAAACCGCCGAATGTCTCCCGAATCTTCACATAGTCGATGGCCATTTCCTGGGCTTTCATGGCCACTCCGATACAGCCGGCGGCGTAGGGTATGCGGTAACGGGAGAGGCGATCATTGGCGATGGCAAAGCCCTTGTTGAGTTCCCCGAGAATGTTATCGTTCGGTACCCGCAGGTTTTCGATCTGAATTTCCGTGGCGTATTTGGTGGAGCGCAGGGTGTGCACCACGCGGCGGACATAAAACCCCGGCATATCGGTATCGACGATAAAACAGGTGACTCCCCCACGGCCCTTGTCCGACGACGTGCGCGCAAACAAAATTCCAAAGTCAGCATGATCGGCGCCGCTGATAAAAATCTTGGAACCATTGAGGACCCAGTCGTCGCCGTCCCGAACTGCCCGGGTCTGGATGGCCCGACCAGGATCAGAACCGCCGGAAGGTTCGGTCAAACCGAAAAATGAAGTTTTCTCACCACGCAGGACGGGATAGAGGTATTTTTCTTTCTGCGCATCGGTCGCTTCGTAAAGCTGGGCCAGCCCGGCGCCACCAAAAACGTTATAACAGGGGTTATATAGTCCGGCCCGGTGTTGAGCCATTTCAAAGGCCAGAAGGGTCTGGGTGGTGACATCGACATCCGGCCCACCAAATTCCGGTGGAATACCGAGGCCATAAAGCCCCATCTTCCTGGTCATTGCCTTAAGGCGCTCACTGTCGTCCGGATGAATCTCGCCGGCATCCGGGTCGAGCTTATCTTCCAGCGGACAGATTTCCTCGCGGACAAAACGGCGCACCATATCCACGAGCATCTGCTGTTCTTCGGACAATTGATAATCCATGTTTCCCCCGATTTAAAATTTTCTTTTGTTGTTAGCTGGCCGGTGACAGTTTGCCGATTTTGTAGGGATACTCCTCCAGCACCCGTTCCGGCAGCTCACCAAAATCAACCTTGTGCAACATCAATAGCTCTTCGTAGCGGCTGATGTACTGCTGGTTGACCTCGCAACGAAACTGAATATCCCGACCCTCGTGGGCATGCATCTCGCGCGTGAGTTCACCGTGCAGACCAAAGAGCGAGCGGCCACCGGCATAACCGATATAAAAAACCCTGCCGCTGGCATCGGCCAGGTGATAAACCCCCAATTGTCCCTGAATCGGTTCCAGGTTTTCCACCGTCAGGGCCTGGAGGGGCTTGTCGAGGCGAATGGACATGGTATTTCCTCCTAGGGGGCTTTATCGGCCCTTGAATACCGGGGTGCGCTTTTCGAGCCGGGCCGCCGTGCCTTCGCGACCGTCCTCGCTGGAGCTGGCGATTGCCACCAGTTTATCGACATCCTCGTGGTAAATGCCCTCGCGAAAACGCATCTGTCGCACCAATAGCCCTTTCATGGCCTTCAGTGAAAGTGGCGCGTTGGCCGCCAGACGAGCGATTATTTTCTCGGCTTCGGCTTCAAAATCCGCTGGCTCGGCCACCCGCGCAATCAGGCCCATGTCAAACATCCGGGTCGCCGGGAAGGGATCGCCGAGAAACAGGAATTCACGGGTTTTAACCGGTCCGGCTACCTCCATGAGTTTTTTCGCCAGGAACCAGGTCGGAGCCAGGCCAATCTGCGCCAGGGACATGCCGAAGCGAGCCGTGCTGACCGCGACGACAATGTCGCAGTGCAAGGCGAGTTCATTGCCGCCGGCGATGGCATCGCCCTGGACCACGCCCACCACCGGCAGGGGGTAGGTTTCGATCGCATATAGCATGGCCTCAATGGGTGCGATGCCGCCTACCGTTTCCTGCCGGGCCTTGAGGTCCATGCCGGAGCAGAACACCGGACCCTCGGCGCGGATAACCGTCAGACGCTCGGAGTTCGGGGGCGTAACCGTGAACGCCGCTTCCAGTTCGTCGAGCATCTGATTATCCAGGGCATTGCGCTTGTCCGCTCGCGTCAGGGTGACAGTGCGCACGGGGCCATCAACTTCAATTCGAACTCTCGCCATGGTGATTTCCTTAAACTCAAAAGAAGAACGTTAAAATGCGTATCGCTGGCTAAGCAAATCCCCGGGGTTAACACCGGGTGGTTAATCCCTGAATGACGGGTCCCTGGCATCCATCATCCGTAACAACGCTGGCCAGGTGAGATCCGCGCCCTTGCCAAAAGCCCTGGCGCCCTGCTTTTTAGTCAGCTCGACTACTTCTTGCGAGGGCAGCTGAACGGTCGCACCGCCACCCAGTGCCGCGACCTGGACGTCACAGGCGCGCTCGAGAAAATACAGCCGATAAAACGCGTCAGCCGGACTGATACCACAGGTTAACAAACCATGGTTGCGCAATATCATCGCCCACTCATTTCCCAGATCTGCTACCAGTCTGGCTTTTTCCTCGGGGTTGACAGCCACGCCCTCGTAGTCGTGATAGCTCAGGGAACTCATGGCCACCATGGAGGACTGGGCCAGCGGCAACAGGCCGCTCTTATGCGCCGAAACCGCCATACCCGATGTGGAATGGGTATGAAAAACACAGTGAACATCGGGCCTGGCCTCATGGATGGCGCTGTGAATAATGTAGCCGGCCTTGTTTATTTTATAGGGCGATTCGCTGATTTTATTACCCTGAAGATCGATCTTTACCAGACTGGAGGCGGTAATCTCCTGAAACATCAGGCCAAAGGGATTCAGCAAAAAATGTTCCTCCGGCCCCGGTACGCGCAAGGAGATATGATTGGCAATCAGATCGTCCCAGCCGTAATGAGCCACCAGACGGTAACAGGCGGCCAGATTGACCCGGGCTTCCCACTCGGCGGACGAGACCTGGTCCTTCATTGAACTGAAATTGACTTTCACTGGAATGGGCAT
>JBECKV010000054.1:0-2646 GCA_040235495.1 Porticoccaceae bacterium | reverse complement strand
CGGCTCTGGGCCTGGCGAGCCTTACTCGCTTTGGCGCGGAAGCGCTCGACAAATTGTTGCAGGTGGGCCCGTTGTCTGGCCTGCTTGTCATAGAGACTTTGCTGTTGCATCAGCCGTTCGCCCCGCTGGCGCTCGAAACTGCTGTAACCGCCCTGGTAGGTGCATAGGCGCTGCTGGTCAATATGGGCGATCATACCGACCACGCTATCGAGGAACTCCCGATCGTGGGAAATCAGCAGCAGGGTGCCCCGGTAGCGGGCCAGCCACGCTTCCAGCCAGACGACGGCATCGAGATCCAGGTGATTGGTGGGCTCATCGAGCAATAACAGGTCGGAGGGTTGCAACAAGGCTCGCGCCAGATTCACCCGCATCCGCCAACCGCCCGAAAAACTCGCCACCGGCCGCATCTGCGCCTCTTGGTCGAACCCGAGTCCCGCGAGCAGGCGCGCAGCCCTTGCCGGCATGGCATAACCATCAAGACTTTCGAAATCGTGGTGCCATTGAGCCAGAGCCTGCCCGCCCGCGGCTTCCGCCTCGTGGCGCTGATCTTCCAGCTTACGGTAGGCACTATCCCCATCAATAGTGTGCTCGAGCACACTCAAGTCGAGCCCCGGAGTTTCCTGTTCGACGCAGGCGATACGCCAGTCCTGAGGGACGGAACACTCACCCCGATCAACCTGAGCCAAACCCTGCAAAAGTAGAAACAGGGACGACTTTCCCGAGCCGTTGGCGCCCACCAACCCCAGCTTTTGGCCGGCATGAACCCGCAGATTGACGTCGGTCAGCAGTTGACGTCCGCCACGTGAAAACGCCATATCACTCAGCACGATCATGGGTTAAGCCGGGTCGTTCCAGTCAGCCGCCGACAATATTGACCGCACTGATGCGCTTAAGCAGGGATTGCGGTCTCTCGATGGTCAAGCTGCTGAAATCAAAGCGCGTGACATCGGCCAATTGGGAGGGAGAAATGTTTTTGATGGCGGTGAAGATAGTTTCCGTTCGCCCCGGATGCTCTTTTTCCCAGCGCTGCAGCATTTCCTTGATTACCTGCCGCTGCAGGTTTTCCTGCGAACCACAGAGGTTGCAGGGAATGATGGGGAATCCGCGAAACTCCGCCAGGGCCGCGAGATCCTCCTCACGGCAGTACGCCAGGGGGCGGATGACGATGTTGCGCCGATCATCGCTGAGCAGTTTCGGCGGCATGGCCTTGAGCTTGCCGCCATAAAACATATTCAGGAACAAGGTCTCGACAATGTCGTCCCGATGATGTCCCAGGGCCACCTTGGTCGCCCCGATCTCCTCGGCGAAACTGTACAACGTGCCCCGACGCAAGCGAGAACACAAACCGCAGTAGGTTTTGTTGTCCGGCACCAGTTCCGTGACGATGCTGTAGGTGTCCTTTTCCAGAATGTGGAACGGTACGCCAATCTCGGTGAGATACTCGGGCAATACATGCTCGGGGAAGCCTGGCTGCTTCTGATCCAGATTCACCGCCACCAGTTCAAAGTCAATGGGCGCGGTCCGTTGAAGGTTGAGCAGGATATCGAGCAGGCCGTAGGAATCCTTGCCGCCGGACAGGCACACCATAACCCTGTCCCCAGCTTCGATCATATTGTAATCGGCGATGGCATTACCGACATTGCGCCGCAAACGCTTTTGCAGCTTGTTGAATTCAAGGCGCTGTTTACGGTCTCGGGGGACGGCCATGGCTACGAATCAATGCCAATAAAAAAACGGGCGCTATTGTAAGACGCCCGTGCTGTTAACGCCATTAGGCCTTCATGGCGGATCGGCGCTGCTGGCGCAGCCTCGGGAGAGTCATTTCATGGCGAATTGATCCGCCAGTCATAGTTGTAGCTGATATCACCATTGAAACCCAGCAGGTAAAGCGCCTTGCGGTCGTCCGCGTAGTGAGCAAAGATCTTGAGCAGGGTTTTTCGGTCGGGCGCGAAATCCTTTTCGTACCAGTCAAACAGACTGGATACCCGCAGTTTATTTTTCTCCAGCTGCAAACCGCGGCTGTGGTTGACGAACTCGCGACCAGCCTCCTTCAATAGACTTCTGTGGTTGGCAACGGTAAAAGCAGTGGGCTGGATATTGGGACAGCCCAGGCTCGCGCATACCAGACCAAAGTGAATCTTGAAGTCCTTCCAGATAGGCCGCAAAATGCGATGTTCGATGTCGTTGAGACTGAGTTCCTCGCCCACCACCTGGGTCAGCTTTTTGTCCCAGGGGTCCTTGCCGTGTCCACCGCTGATGTCGCGAATGCTGGCCACCGGATAGTTGTCAAGGACCATATTTATGGTCAGCGCGTTATACAGGTTCATCCAGTAGACTTTTTGTTCATCGCGCGAATAGCGACGCGGGTCTATTTTTTCCAAGCCGGCAATATAGTGCTCCAGGCGCTGTTTGTGGTCCTTGCTGACCGAGCCGTAACGAAAACGGTTAATGCCTGAGGGGTGATCGGTAACCACATAGGTATTCAGGATCAAACTCAGTTCAGCATGATCGATGGTACTGGGATTGCCATTGTCGCTCTCGTCCCAGAGCGCCCAATAGGACACGCTCGGAACGGCATTTGCCGAAAAGCTGGCGGCAAGGAGAATTGCGAGCAAAAAAAGCGGGATTCCGCTTGATTGGTTACCC
>JBECKV010000041.1:0-6913 GCA_040235495.1 Porticoccaceae bacterium | reverse complement strand
AACAGCAGCTGATCTCTCGCGCCCAGGCGCTGCTTGAGCGGCAGGCGCGAAAGGACGACGAAAGCCTGCTACCAAAGGTCACCCTGGAAGACGTCGCCCCGGAAATGACCTACATCGAAGCAGCCAGGCGCCAGCACGCACCCCTGCCCGTGACCAGTTATGCGGTGGGCAGTAATGGCCTGGTCTATCAACAGATTATCCTGCCCCTGCCCCGGCTGGAGGACACAGAACTCGCCTTACTGCCGTTTTACACCAGTTGCCTGACTGAACTCGGTGTGGGCCAGCGCGACTATCTGGCAACCCAACTCTGGCAATCCCGCGTCTGTGGCTCCATCCACGCCTACGCGTCGACTCGCAGCGAACCGGATAACATACAGGCACTAAGCGGTCATCTGATACTCTCGGCCAAGGGCCTGGCAGCCAATCAGCAGGCCCTGTGCGAACTAATGGAGGAAACTCTCGACAACGTTCGCTTCGACGAGCTGCCCCGGCTGCGTGAACTGGTGGCTCAATCCCGGGCACGACGCGAAAACAGCGTCACCGCGGCCGGTCATAGCCTCGCCATGAGCGCCGCCGCCGCACGCTTCAGCCCCGGTGCCTTGCTGGCCCACCAATGGGGCGGTCTGGAAGGCATCCGGCAAATCAAAAAACTCGATAGCGCCGTGGCGCAAACGCAGGCCCTGGAGACGCTGGCCGGACAACTGGCGGCCATCCACCGGAAAGTCACCCGAGCGCCGCGACAATTTCTGCTGGTGGGAGAGCAGGAGCATCTGGACAGCTACGCCGACGCCATGGCGAACAGCCTGAAAACCCCGGAACCAGGGAACGTCACCGTTTTTAGCAGGCCACCGGTTTGCGAGCCGGTCCAACAATTGTGGCAGACCAGCACCCAGGTCAACTTCTGCGCCCAGGCCTACCCCACAGTGCCCATGGATCACGCCGATGCCGCCGCCCTCAACGTATTGGGGGGATTTTTGCGCAACGGTTATCTGCACCGGGCCATTCGCGAACAGGGCGGGGCCTACGGCGGCGGCGCCGGACAGGACAATGGCATTGCCGCTTTTCGCTTTTTCTCCTATCGGGACCCCCGCACCGAGGCTACCCTGGCGGATTTCCGCGCCTCCCTGGGCTGGCTGAAACAACAAAAGCACCCATGGCAGGCCGTCGAGGAAGCCATACTCGGGGTGGTGTCGAGTATCGACAAACCGGGCTCACCGGCCGGTGACGCCAAGAGCACCTTCCACGCCGAACTCAATGGTCGAACCCGGGAAAAACGCGAGCTGTTCCGCAACCGGGTACGCGCCGTTCAGTTGGACGATCTGTTGCGGGTTGCCGAGACCTATTTGCGGGAGGAGCGCTGCGGTACGGCCATCATTACCAACCCCGATACGGCCGTTGAGCTAGGCAAACTCGGTCTCGATCTGGAAATTTTATAGCAACAGCTCACCAGACATTGAAACCATAATCGAATACGCCATGAGTGAGCGCGACACTTTGTTCGCCAACATCGAGTCGATCTCGGGATTTCGTTTTGATGCCGAGGTGGTCAAGGTTTTCCCGGATATGATCCAGCGTTCCGTGCCGGGTTACGGGACCATCATCGCCATGACTCGGACCCTGGCCGAGCGTTACGGACAGCCGTGCAGCCGTTACTACGATCTCGGCTGTTCCCTGGGGGCCTCCACCATCGCCATGCGTCGGGGCATCGCTGCAAAGGGCTGTCACATTATCGCGGTGGATAGTTCTCCAGCCATGATCGAGCGCTGCCGGGAGGTTGTCGCTGCCGACAGCCGAAACCCTGGCGGCAGCGACGCGCACGCTCTGCCCGACGTGGAGGTCATCCGCGCCGACATCCTCGACCTGGACATCCGTGATGCCGCCATGGTGGTGATGAATTTCACCCTGCAATTTATCGAGCCCGCCCGGCGTAAAGCCCTTATTGAAAGGATCTATCGCGGCCTCAAACCCGGGGGTATTTTTATACTCTCTGAAAAAATCGCTTTCGCGGATAAACACCTCGACCAACTCATGATCGACCTGCATCACGCCTTCAAACGGGCCAATCACTACTCGGAGCTGGAAATCAGCCGTAAACGCAGCGCCCTGGAAAACGTGCTGATTCCGGAGACGCTGGAACACCATCGTCGACACCTGCGGGAGGCCGGCTTCGGCGCCATCGAAGTCTGGTTCCAGTGTTTTAATTTCGCCTCCCTGCTGGCCATCAAATAAGCGGGCTGTTGGCGCTGACATTCAAGAAAGACATGCTCGACTTCAAGCCACTGCTGGCAGCGCTCCGGCATGAACCCGCGCTTCTGACCTGGGCAAACACCCTGCCACGGCAAATCGCCGAGGGCTTGAGTCCCGCTCGCTGGGGTGATCTGGCACAGTGGCAGACGGTCCTGCGTGACCTGCCGGAAATCGTACCCTCCTCTCTTGAGCTGATGGCTCGGGTGCGGATCGGGGCAGCGAAGGATTGCAGCGAGAGCCAGCGCGGCGAATTAAAACAGGTGCTGATGGGGCTGCACCCCTGGCGCAAGGGCCCCTTCGAACTCTTTGGTCTGAATATCGACACCGAATGGCGATCCGATCTGAAGTGGCAGCGCCTGAAGCATGATATTGCGCCCCTGCGAGACAGGCTTGTGCTGGATGTGGGTTGCGGTAATGGCTACCACTGCTGGCGCATGCTCGGCGCAGGCGCCCGCCGGGTTATCGGCATCGATCCCTCGCCACGTTTCGGGTACCAGTTTTACGCCTTGAAGCACTACGCTTCGCGGATACGAGAGAATCCGCCAATAGACGTACTGCCGCTCGGCATCGAAGCCATGCCAGCGGGTCTGGCGGCTTTCGATACCGTGTTTTCCATGGGAGTGCTTTATCATCGGCGTTCACCCATGGATCATTTGCGCGAACTCAAGGATCTGCTCCGCCCCGGTGGACAACTGGTGCTGGAAACGCTGGTTATCGATAGCAAGCAGGATCATTACGTTCTGGTGCCGGAGGGCCGCTACGCAAAAATGCGCAATGTCTGGTTTATACCCACGCCTGATACACTGCTCGGCTGGTTGCGCAAAACCGGTTTTCACCAGGTCGCCTGCCTCGATGTTGCCGCCACCACCGGTGAAGAGCAGCGCCGCACCGAATGGATGACCTTTGAATCCCTGGCGGACTTTCTCGACCCCCGGGATTCGGGCCTGACCATTGAAGGCCACCCCGCCCCGGTGCGCGCGGTGTTTACCGCTAGCCTCTAAGCGCCGCGCGCTGTCCGCAACCGAGCGCAATAAGCCGGTTTCTTGCGGCAAACTCGTTGGCGGCGCCAGCCCTTTTTGCCTTGACGGTAACAGGCGGCTTCCCTATAGTAGCCGCCCTCACGCACTCGTAGCTCAGCTGGATAGAGTACCCGGCTACGAACCGGGCGGTCGGAGGTTCGAATCCTCCCGAGTGCGCCATGCCCAGCAAACCCCTCGGTCGGATTTCCAGCCTGTCAGCACAGCTGCCAGGCGTTCCGATCGCGCGAAGCCCTGCTTCGCTAACCGCGCGCTCTCCACCCTCCCGAGTGCGTCACCTCTTTTTTTTCATAGTCTCAACACATTTTCGATTCGCTTGGCTGTAGCCAGGTTCGGCAGTGGTGCTGATTTTTTCCTAACCGGTTGGGGCGTGCCAATTTGTCGCCATAGCCATGTTCACTGTGTCAGCTCCGAGGCCCTCGCGCGGGCCTATTTTTAGGCTTGGTAGTGCTTCTGGTAGCGGGGACACTCACGGTCAGCCCTGGAAAATCCACTCACAAATATCAGTGGAAGTGACCGCAACCCCGGGGGTGACTTGGGAGCACAAAACGCCCTACCAGCCCTGCATTGGCCTTCAAACTGCAAATTGGCCTTCAAACAGAACCGTAGCCAAACCTATATGGTTATGCCAATTCAGGGGGCTTCTTGACCTGTGTCCCGGACACAGGTCCATTATGTTTAAGTAACACTGAATGTTTGAGTAACACTGAAACCCACGTCTAACTCATAGCAGTTTGACACAGATCAAAATCCGACCCTCTGTAAGGGTCTACTCTTGCTGGCAGATAAGTTGAGCTGTTAGGACCTCCCACATGCGAGTCAACCAATTAGCCAAGGAGATTGGAGTAACCGGGGATACAGTGCGCTTTTACACGCGCATCGGCTATCTGAAGCCGGCGAAGAACCCTGCTAATGGCTACAAGTCGTATAGCCAAAAGGACAAGCGCCTGTTGCGCTTCATACTGAGCGCCAGGCAATTGGGGTTCACGGTGGAAGATATTGGCAAGATTCTCGACACTACTGAAAAAGGGCGCTCAGCCTGCCCGCTGGTGAGGGAGCTTATCCGTTTGCGTTTGACTGAAAACGAAAAGAACTTCCGGGAGAGCGCCCGGCTTCGCCGGCGGATGCTTGCCGCCATCCAAGCATGGAGCCAAAAGCCGGACCGCCTGCCCACGGGAGACATGATCTGTC
This sequence comes from Porticoccaceae bacterium, assembly GCA_040235495.1. Taxonomy (GTDB): domain Bacteria; phylum Pseudomonadota; class Gammaproteobacteria; order Pseudomonadales; family Porticoccaceae; genus HB2-32-21. The sequence goes on along the minus strand of JBECKV010000041.1, from coordinate 2,438 downwards.
ATCTGATCGAAGCATTTGACGAGGATGCCTCGCCATACCATGAAAACGCCTGAAAACCCGGAGAAACGCTCCATGGACACCCCTAGAACCGCCTCGCAACCAACCGAGAAGCCTGAGGCCATCCAAATCATGGTACCCGGCATGGGCAGCAATCACTGCGCGGGGCTGATCACCGCTTCCATTGAACGGCTGCCCGGCATTAGTGCCCTGACTACCAATATCGCCAACCACCGCGTCAGCGTCGAGTTCGACGCCAGCCACACCAGTGGCGAGGAAATACGCCAAGCCATCGAAAAAGCCGGTTACGACGTATCTGGCGTGACGGCGACAGCATCGCAATCCGGCGGCGAGGTCGTCCTCACGGTCCCGGGCATGGGCAGCGATCACTGTGCCGGCTTGGTCAGCGGTTCCATCAAGCGCCTGCAGGGCGTCTCCGACATCGGCACCAATATCGCCAACCACCGGGTCACGGTCCGCTTCGATCCGGCCAAGGCGAGCGTGGAGGCGATCAGGGAGGCCGTGGAGCGGGCGGGTTATGAGGTCGCGAATGTCAGCGAAAGCGGGACTCAGACCGATAGCCGGACCGATGAAACCGCCGCCGAGGAGCGCTATCTGGAGCAGGCCTGGCGTCGTCTGTGGTTTGCCGCCCTACCCACCACCCTGATCATGGTGCTGATGATGGTCCACATGTTGTGGGCGCCGATTCCCGGATACCTCACCATCATAGCCATCCTGGCGTTCCCCGTCGTCTTCCTCAAGGGTGGCTGGGCCACCCACCGCTCATCCTGGCGGTCGCTGACCAACCGCACCGCCAATATGGACGTGCTGATCTCCATGGGCAGCCTGCCGCCCTATCTGATCGGGCTGGTCGGTTTTGTCTATCCGATGACATCGTTTATCGAAATGGCAACCACCATCATGACCTTCCATATGCTCGGCCGTTATCTGGAAACCCGGGCCAAGGGCCGAGCGTCACAGGCGATCAAGAAACTCCTCAAGCTGGGCGCCAAGACCGCGGCAGTACTACGGGAGGGTCAGGAAGTCGAGGTCGCGGTGACGGATCTCCAGGTGGGAGACATCATGATCATCCGGCCAGGCGCGAAGATACCCACCGACGGCGAGATCGTCGATGGCAACAGCCATCTGGATGAATCCATCGCTACCGGCGAATCCGTTCCTGTGGAGAAAGGCCCCGGCGACGTAGTCATCGGCGCCACCATCAACAAGGAGGGGATGCTGCGGGTGCGAGCCACCCGGGTGGGCGCCGACACCTTCCTGTCACAGGTCATCAGGCTGGTGGAACAGGCCCAGGGCTCCAAGGTGCCGATCCAGGAATTCGCGGACAGGGTCACGGCGAAATTCGTCCCCGGGGTGATCCTGATCAGCCTGGCGAGCCTTGCCACGTGGATACTGTTCGCCGAACCGCTTCGGCCCATCCTCTACTGGGGTGCCGGCTTCCTGCCTTGGGTCAACCCGGAGCTTTCCCCGCTGATGCTGGGGATTCTGGCGGCGATTTCCGTGCTGGTCATCGCCTGTCCCTGCGCCCTGGGACTGGCCACGCCAACCGCCATCATGGTGGGCTCGGGCCTGGGCGCCGAGAGCGGCGTACTGATCCGCTCGGGCGAGGCCATCCAGTCCCTCAAGGACATCAAGGCGGTGGTCCTCGACAAGACCGGCACCATTACCAAGGGCGAACCGGCGCTCACCGACGTGATAACCTCCGGTGGCTTCGATGAGAGCGATGTGCTCCGGTTCGCGGCCTCGGTGGAAGCGGGCTCCGAACACCCCCTGGGGCAGGCCATCGTCCGAGGGGCCCGGGAAAAGGGCGTGGATATTCCGACCGTGGCCGACTTCCGGGCCATTACCGCCCGTGGGGTGGAGGGCCGTGTCGATGACAAAATCGTGCGCGTTGGCAGCCGGCGGCTGCTGAATGAAGCAGGAATCGACCCGGGAGCCCTTGAAGACGCCCTGGTTCGACTGGAGAACGAAGGCAAGACAGCCATGCTGGTGGCCGCCGGAGAACGGGCGGCCGGCATCGTCGCCGTGGCCGACACGATCAAGGAGGGCTCGAACGCGGCCATTGCCGCCCTCCACGAACTGGGTATTCATACCGTCATGATCACCGGCGACAACGAGCGCACCGCCCGCCACGTGGCCAAGCAGGTCGGGATCGACGAAGTGCTGGCTGGTGTGCTGCCGGAAGGCAAGGTCGACGCCCTCAGAAAGCTTCAGGAAAAACACGGCCAGCGGGTCGCCATGGTCGGCGATGGCATCAACGATGCCCCGGCCCTGAAACAGGCCAATGTCGGTATCGCCATCGGCGCCGGCGCCGACGTCGCCATCGAAGCGGCCGACGTCACGCTGGTGAAAGGCGAGCTGTCCAAGATCGTGGAGGCCATCCGCCTGTCCCGCGCCACCTTTCGCAAGATCATCGAAAA
>JBECKV010000204.1:0-3586 GCA_040235495.1 Porticoccaceae bacterium | reverse complement strand
GCGCAATAACAGGTGGAGGAACAAATATGTCCCACGGCAAATTAAGTGAGCTGGTTGGCTCATCCAGCCAGTCCTTCGAGGATGCCCTGGCCCAGATATTGGCGCGGGCCAATCAAACCCTGCGCGGAATTCGCGCACTCGAGGTGATCGACAAGGAAATCGCGGTGTCCGCTGACGGTCGGCTGGACTACCAGGTAAGGGCCTATTTGCATTTCGATATGACAGCGCCGGACCAATTGCATTTGTAAGAGGAGAGGAAAATGGGTGTATCAAGCGTATCCACCGTCACCGCGACTTCATCGGTCAGTTTTCAGGACGCCGTGGAACGGGGTTTTGAGCGGGCACAAAAAACCCTGCGCGGTATCAATAAAATAGAAGTGGTCGGCGAGCGAGCCAATGTGGAAAAGGGAAAAATTCGCGAATATGAAGTCGAGCTGAAAATAATTTTCAGCCTGGAGTAAAGCTTGCTCCAGGCCCATGGCCTTGCCAGGATTTCCTCTTGTCCCACCGGCGGCTGCCAACAGGTAGTCTCCATGCCAGCTTTAGAGCCGTTCGACGCACTGAGTAAAGGTTTGCGGCGGGCTGCACTCCTATGTTCCCCTCCCAACGCGAATTTATATATCTTATAAAACAATATTCTGACTACTACATATCTTTAACTTCAGGGGTGATAACCATGAGCAAAAACTACGCACTCATTACCGGCGCCATCGGCGGCCTGGGTACAGCCATGACAAAGCGGCTGGTGGGAAAGGGCATTCCGGTTATCGGTTGTGACCGAAAAACGCCGGATGAACTGGAGGCCTGGCGGCAAAGCGCCCTGACGCCAGAGGAGGCGGAGCAGGTTACCCTGTTTCCCCTCGATGTCACCAAGGACGAGCACGTCAATGATCTGGCCGCCGAAATTGCCGGCCGCGGCATGCATGTGGCCTACCTGGTCAACAATGCCGGAATTCAGGGTTATGGCAAGCCCTGGGAGCTGGATACCAAAACCCATAACCGGGTTATCCAGGTCAATATCAATGGCACCTTTTTCTGCACCCGGGCCTTTTCCAAGGCAATGGTGGATGCCGGTTTTGGTCGTATCGTGAACTTTGCCTCTCTCGCTGCCTACAACCCGCCCAGCGGGCAGGCCTGTTATTCAGCCGCCAAGGCCGGTGTACTGGGCTATACCCACTCCGTTGCCCTGGATCTGGCCCAATACGGTGTCACGGTCAATGCCATGGCGCCGGGTCTGATCATGCATCAGGGTCTTGAGGGTGTGATGCCGGATCATGTTTACCAAACCCTGATCAGCCAGGTGCCCATGGGGCGTGCGGGCAAGCCCCATGAGATCGCCGCGACCGTTGAATTCCTGCTCTCCGACGATGCCTCTTACATCACCGGGCAGACTTTTCATGTCAATGGCGGTTTGTATATCCCGGGCTGATTACCCTCTCGCCTTCCCGAGCCCGGTGGGTGAGACCGCTTTCCGTCGAAAGGCGGAACATCAGCGGAAAGGCGCCCAGGAATCGCAGGTGGGCCAATAGCCCCGCTGACTCAGCAGGCATAAATTGTGTGTGGACGTTTTGCCAATCATGTCCAGGACATGGGCCGCTGGGCGGAAATTCTCGGTGACTGGCCCGAGGAAGTTGCTGTCAGTTACAACATTGCCCCGGGTGCGGATATCGCGGTGTTTACCAGGGAAGGGGGTGCCCCCATGCGTTGGGGCCTGGTGCCGGCCTGGTCAAAAACCCCCAGTACCAGATATTCCACTTTCAATGCCAGATCCGAATCCCTGATCGGCAAGCCCGCCTTTAGAGGCGCCTGGAAGCATAGCCAGCGTTGCCTGATTCCCCTGCAGGGTTATTACGAATGGCAAAAACTCAACGGTGGCAAACAGCCTTATTATTTGTTTGCCGCCAGCGGCGAGCCCCTGGTCTGTGCCGGTCTGTGGGATCAGTGGGGTGAGGGTTCGGAGCAGTTTCGCTCGTGCTCCATGATCACCCGGGCGGCCAACCCGGCGATTGCTTTTATCCACCCCCGGATGCCCTTATTCGTGCCTCTTTCCGGGGCCAGGGATTGGCTGGAGGGCGAGCCTGGCCGTGGTGCTGCGTTTCTAAGCCCTGACCTACCTGTCAGCGAGCACGAGCTGGGTTATTACCAGGTCGGTCAGCAGGTGAATAACCCGCGTAACGAAGGCGCCGGGTTATGCGCGCCGCTGGAACCCCGGTATTAAAGAAGCCCGGTATTTAAGAAGCCCGGTATTTAAGAAGCTGAGCATTAACAAAGCTCGGGTGACGGTCTTGTTCCCCACAGTTGAATACTTACCGCCCGGTAACGCATACTGCCTGCCCCTTTTTTAACTTAGCAGATCAAAAATTTCACTTAGCAGATTACAAATCAGCGCTCTGAAGCACATGCTGGTTTGGAGGCTGTCTGGCCAAATAAATCAGGAGAACAACAATGGGTAACAGACTCGAAAGCAAAGTAGCCATTATCACCGGCGGCGCCAGCGGCATTGGCGAGGCCCACGCGCATCTTTACGCCAGCGAAGGCGCCAAAGTGGTGGTCACCGATATTCAGGAAGAACTGGGCGCCAATGTGGTGGCGGCAATCAAAGGCGAAGGTGGTGATGCCCTATTTGTCCGCCATGATGTCACCAGTGAGGAAGACTGGGACAACGTGGTCAAAACCACGGTCGACACCTACGGCGCTATCACCACACTGGTTAATAATGCCGGTGTGGCCAACTTCACCGGTGTCGAAGAGGAAACCCTCGAAGGTTTCAACTGGGTGGTATCCATCTGCCAGACTGGTGTCTGGCTGGGTATGAAAGCCTGTATGCCGGAGCTGAAGAAATCGGGCAATGGCGCCATCGTCAATATCTCGTCTTTGTACGGCATTATCGGCACCCCGAGCATGGTGGCCTATCACGGCGCCAAGGGTGCGGTGCGCCTGATGACCAAGTCAGCGGGTCTTGAGTACGCCAAGCAGGGCGTGCGGATTAACTCCGTCCACCCCGGCATTATCAAAACGCCACTGGCGGAAACCCTGACCGCCGATTACATTGCCGAGATCACCGCGAGCACACCGCTGGGTCGGATGGGTGAGCCGATGGATATCGCCACCATGTCGTTGTTCCTGTGTTCCGACGAGGCTAAATTTATTACCGCATCGGAATTCGTTGTCGATGGCGGCTGGGGCGCGCAGTAAGTTCTGAGCTTTATTAACTAAAAACAAGGTAAAAATAATGAGTAAGAGACTGGAGGGCAAAGTTGCCCTGATTACCGGTGGCGCTTCCGGCATTGGTGAAGCCCACGCGAAAGTGTTCGCCGACAATGGCGCTAAAGTGGCTGTCTGCGATATTCAGGATGAAAAAGGCAAGGCGGTCGTCGAGGCCATCAAGCAAGGCGGCGGCGAGGCCATCTATCAGCACCTCGACGTGGCGAGTGAGTCCGAGTGGGCGGCTGCCGTGCGGGCCACTGTTCAAGCTTTTGGCGGGATCACCTCGCTGATTAACAATGCCGGCTTCGGCAACGTCAAAGGGGTTGAGGATGAAACCCTGGCAGGCTTCAATAAAGTGGTGGCGGTATGTCAGACCGGT
>JBECKV010000179.1:0-6771 GCA_040235495.1 Porticoccaceae bacterium | reverse complement strand
TCCTACCATGGCGTGGTCTATGCCGAGGCCTTCGGTGCCGCCGCTTTTATCGGTCGCGCGCGCGTCGTTCCCCTGCGCAATATGGGTGCGGCGCTGTCACCCTTTAATGCCTTTCTGGCCCTGCAAGGCCTGGAAACCCTGGCCCTGCGCATGGATCGCCATGTCGAAAACGCCCAGAAAGTGGCTGAATTTCTCAAAGGTCACGCGCGGATTCGATGGGTGAACTACGCCGGCTTGGCCGACAGTCCCTACCACGAACTGGCCCGGCGCATGACCGGCGGCAAGCCCTCGGCAATCCTTAGTTTCGGTATCGACGGCGGCGCGGAGGCCGGCGCCAAATTTATCGACGCCCTGAAGTTGATCAAGCGCCTAGTCAATATCGGCGATGCCAAAAGTCTGGCCTGCCACCCGGCCAGCACCACCCACCGGCAACTCAACCCCGAGGAACTTGCCGCCGCTGGCGTCAGCGAAGATCTGGTGCGCCTGTCCATAGGCATCGAGCATGTGGAGGATATTATTGCCGACATTCAGCAAGCCCTGGCGGCGGCGGTTTAACGCGAGCGCGGGCAACGTCCTTCAAGGGCGGTGGAACCCCGGCCTCCCGCCGATCTGATCGCCATCAATTCATCAAAATCTCATCAAAATCGAAAACAGCCAGACCATGGCCACCTGATTACCGGGAGGACCGGCCGAGCACCTCGGCCAGGGCCGCTGCCAGTTGATCATGCCGAAAGCGGTAACCGGCTTCGGCGAGTTTGCGCGCCTGGACACGCAGACTGCCCAAGAGCATTTGCTCGCCCATTTCGCCAAATGCCAATTTAACGATCGGGGCGGGCAGCGGTAACAGGGCCGGACGTTTCAGGGCCTGGGCCAGCGCCTGGGTAAAGTCGGCGTTGGTCACCGCCCCGGGTGAGACAAAGTTGATCGGACCCTTGAGACCTGGTTCGGCGATGACAAATGACACCATGGCGGCCAGCTCGGGCAGGGTCAGCCAGCTAAACCACTGGCGACCGTCGCCGATCCGGCCACCCAGGCCGAGTTTAAAGGGTGGCATCATGCGCGCCAGCGCGCCCCCGGCGGGACTGAGCACGACGCCGAAACGCATCTGCACCATACGCACGCCGGCATCGTCCAAAGGTCGGGCAATGGGTTCCACCCGCTGGCAGATTGCAGACAAAAAGCCCGCGCCGGGCGGGCTGCTTTCATCGGCGATGCGGTCACCGGTATCGCCGTAATAACCGATCGCGGAGGCCATCATCACCAGTTCCGGTTTTCTCTCCAGCGCCAAAATTGCTTCGGTCAAGACCCGCGCGCCATCGATCCGGCTTTGCAAAATACGCTGCTTTTTGGCCGCGCTCCAGCGGCCATCGCCCGCGTTCTCACCGGCCAGATGAATCACGACATCGATTCCGCCATGATCCGCGGCAGCTTTGCTATCGCCTTCTGGCAAACGACACTCGCCGGCATCCGGGCACCAGTACGGGCCACGTTCAGGCCGTGGCTGCTTAGCGGCAATTCGCCGTAGAGCGATCACCCGGTGCCCCTGGGCGCCGAGATATTCAATCAGGGCGCTGCCTATCATGCCGCTGGCACCCGTGATGAGGATGACTTTAGTCTGTCGCATGTTTTACCAGGCGCCTCTCCACCGGATCAGTTTCACTCCTGAGCAGTTTGACGCCGGATCAGTTTCAAAAGGGATTAGATTCGACTAAATCCGCGGTCGTTAATTTTTACACCTCGCGCCCGAGCCGCGCCACTGCCCAGTGGCCGAAAAATAAATCTTATACAACTATTGACTGATTGTATAACTCTGGCTATCTTGACTATACCTTATACAACATTAAGCACCATGTATAAGTTTAATGCACAGCGACCTAAACTCGGTATCAGCGCCTGCGTCACCGGCCAGCCGGTGCGTTACGACGGAGGGCACAAGCGCTCGACTTTCTGTGTCGATCAATTAGGCGAGCACGTCGATTTTTTGCCCCTGTGCCCGGAAATGGCCATCGGCATGGGCAGCCCGAGACCCACCCTGCGTCTGGTGCAAGAGCCATCGGGGGTGATTGCCCGCTGCACGGACGGTCGCGATCTCACTCAAGCCCTGCGGGATTACGGGACGGAAAAAAGCCGGGAACTCGATGTCATCTCCGGTTATATCTTTCGCGCCAAGTCGCCGAGCTGCGGGATGGAGCGGGTCAAGGTCCATGACGCCGGGGGCAAGGGCAGCCGCAAAATCGGAACCGGTGTGTTCGCGCAAGCGTTCATGGCCAGGCAGCCCAACCTGCCGGTCGAGGAGGACGGTCGACTCAACGATCCGCTGCTACGCGAAAACTTTGTCGCTCGTGTCTACGCCTACCACGACTGGCTCGGGCTTAGCCATGACGGCTTGAGCGCCGCGGCACTGATCGACTTTCACAGCCGCTACAAATTCCTGGTGCTGGCCCACAGCCCGGTGGCCTACCGGCAACTGGGCCAGCAGTTGGCGAATCTGTCACAAGATATCGATGAAGTCGCACGGCGTTATATCGAGCAACTGATGCGCACCCTGGCGCAGCCAATTACCCGGCGCAACCACGCCAACGTGCTGCAACACATTCAGGGTTATCTGAAAACCAGCCTGAGTTCGGCGGAACGAATCGAACTGGCAAAAAGCATCGATCAATATCGCATCGGCAAACTGCCGCTGCTGGCCCCCATCACCCTGATTCGGCATTACCTGGCCGTGTATCCCAATGCCTACCTGGCGAGCCAGCGTTACCTGCAACCCCACCCCGATGAACTGGGACTGCGATATGGCCTCTGAGCGACTCATCCCCATACGCGAAGTGGCACGCATCACCGGCGTCAACCCGGTGACACTGCGCGCCTGGCAACGTCGCCATGGCCTGATAAAACCACAGCGCACGGACAAAGGTCACCGGCTCTACAGCGCGGCCGATATCGACCTTATTCGGGAAATCCTCTACTGGCTGGAGCAGGGCGTCAGCATTGGCAAAGTAAAAAGCCTGCTGGCGGCGCCGAAAAAAACGGATTCCCGTCCCACCGATACAAGCTGGGACCTGGCCCGTGGTGACCTGCTTGACCTGGCTACGTCGTTGTCACTCGACAAGCTCGATAGACAATTGCGCGAACTGTCCAAAGTCTACCCGGCGCCGCTTTTTCTGCAGCGCATTGTCGAACCCTGGTTAGCCGACCTCGCCTCCCTCGATCGGCCCGATCGCGAAATCCTTCAGCGCTGTGCCGAGGCGATCCTGATGCAGTTCGTCCATCAGGTCCTGACGCTGAAAACCGGACCCCGCGTTGCCGTGGCCGCGATGGGCAAGACCCCGGCTTACGCGATTGGCCTGGCGCGCTATGAATTACTGGGCATGGCGATTCAGAGTCTCGATATCGGCCAGCTCGCGCCCGAGCAGTTGTCCCTGGCCAGGGAACGTTTGCATGTCGATGCCTATATTCTGGTCCTCGGTGGCGGTTTGCGCGGACCCTGGTTTTCCAGATATCAACCGAGCTGGCCCGAAAACATATTTTACGTCGGTCCTTTCGGCAGGCTTTATCAATCACAAGCCTGGTTGCACCGGCCATACGCCGAGCATGTCAGCCAGTTGGAGAAGTTTCCACCATGGGAAACCTGATCTGGTTCCGCAATGATCTGCGCGTGCGCGATAACCCGGCGCTGCACCGCGCGGCCCGGGATGGGGCGACGATTGACGCGGTATATATCGACTGCCCGGGACAATGGCGCGCACACGACCGCGCCATCATGCAACAGGTTTTTGTCCGTCGGTGCGTGGAGTCTCTTGGCAGCGATCTCGCGCTGCTCGGTATTCCGCTGCATGTCAGGAGTGTTGACACCTTTGCCGACCTGCCGGCTTGCCTGCGGGCGCTGGCTGAGGAACTCGAGGTGGAAAACGTCTTCTGTAACCGTGAGCCTGGCGTCAACGAAGCCCGGCGTGACCAGGCGGTAGCGGACGCACTGACAGTGCCACTGCATGGCTTCGACAGCCATTGCCTGATCGCGCCCGGTGCGATCACAACCGGCAACGGAGAAATGTACAAGGTCTTTACGCCCTTCGCACGCGCCTGGCTGGCCAGACTCGGCGAACGTGGCTATGAATTATTACCCGCGCCCGCGGCGCGCGGATCAGCCCTCGCCAGGCCCCCTTTCAGCTGGCCGGAGCTCGGCCAGGAAATCGATCGAGCCGCCATCGATGAGGCCTGGCCCGCGGGCGAGGCGGCCGCCCTCGCACGCCTGAATCACTTCTGCGCACACGAACTTCCTGATTACGATAAAAACCGCGATTTCCCCGCACTCGCGGGCACCAGCTGCCTGTCTCCCTATCTCGCCGCCGGGGTTCTGTCTCCGGGGCAGTGTGTGGCCAGCCTGGAACAGCATCTCGGCTATCTGCCCTTGAGTCGTGGCGAAAGGGGTTTCGCGTGGCTGAACGAATTGATATGGCGGGAGTTCTATCGCCACCTGATGGTGGCCCACCCCCGACTGTCCATGCACCGGGCCTTCAACCTCGAAACCGAGGGCTTGCGCTGGCGCAATGACCCCCAACAGTTCGAGCGTTGGTGCCGGGGATACACGGGCTACCCCATCGTCGATGCCGCCATGCGTTGCCTCAACCGGAGCGGCTGGATGCACAATCGCCTGCGCATGATCTGTGCAAGCTTCCTGACCAGGGATTTGCATATCGACTGGCGCTGGGGCGAACGCTATTTCATGTCACGACTCATCGATGGTGACCTGGCGGCTAATAACGGCGGCTGGCAGTGGAGCGCTGGCACCGGCGCCGATGCCGCGCCTTATTTCCGTATTTTCAATCCGCTAACACAGAGCGAGAAATTCGATCGACAAGGAAAATTTATCCGCCACTGGTTGCCTGAGCTGAATGGCGTTCCCGACAGCGATGTGCACGCACCGCGTGCCTGGCTCGACCGGCATGAACCGCAAAACCATTATCCCCCGCCCATGGTCGACCACAAACAGGCCCGCGACTACACCCTGCGGATGTTCAGGTCAGGCGCTCCCGCTCCGTCCTCAAGGACGCCTACCCTGTAACCGGACACGCACCCGCCGGCTATCTGCCGGTCGGACACAGTTCTCCCGTGGGATTTAAATATCGAGCGTCGTTGGCGCCGCGCTAGCTTAGCCGAACCGCGGAACCGGCGGGCTCTGTGGCTGGCGCGGGGCCGCCAGCCACAGCATGGCCGGTGCAAGGATGGCGAAGCAGGCCGCGACCACCAGCATCAAGTCGTAGGCGCCGGAAATATCATGGAGAAAGCCGCCCAGCCAGGAACCGGTGGCGCCACCCAGGGCGGTAAACATGGATAACAAGCCAAAGATGCTCGGAAAACGGGGCCCGGCAAACAAATCACGGGCCGCCGAGGGAATAATCGGCGCATTGGCGGCATAGCCGACACCGATCAGGACGGCAAAGGCGATGGGCATTGCCAGACCGGGAATGGTGTCGATCAGGGCCAGGGCCACCACGGACAGCAGCGTGCAGGACAGGCCCAGCGTGTAGGTGGTCTCCCGGCCAATGCGATCGGATAGCGTACCCCAGATGATTTTGCCGGGAATACTGGCCACGCCGATTATACCGACGATTACCGAACCCATGGTCTTGGCGACACCGTGGTCCACCATAAAGGCGAACTGATGCATGATCAGCAACTGGGACAGGGCGCCGCCGGTGAAAAAAGCAAGGACGGCGCAACGAAAACTGCGCGAGCAAACGGCACTTTTAACCGTCCACTCGACCACGGGCTGACCAGTAGCGCCAGATACATGGTCCGTGGATTGCGCCTCGGTCGATAGTTCCCTTTCCGTATTCGGTTTTCGCACGGTCCGCGCATGCTCGGGCAAACGCAGAATGAAAAAAGCCGCGGGCCAGATCACCAGTACCACGCTGACCGCGAGGACCTGAAATGCGATGCGCCACTGGAAAGCCTCGATCAAGCCATTGGCCATTGGCACCACGGCCAGAATACCGACACCGATGCCGGCGGTAACGATGCCCAGCGCCGTCCCTACTGCATGAGGGAACCAGCGCTCGGCAAGAATCACCGACGGCACCCAGCCGCAAGCACCGAGACCCAGCGCCGTTACCACGCCAAAGGAGAGGTAGAGCTGCCACCACTCGTTGATTCGGGAACTCAACAGCAGGCCGCTGGCCATGATTACGGAACCCGCCATCATCAGGCGGGTGGGACCGACACGCTCGACCAGACGTCCGGCAAAAGGACCGAACAGCCCGTGGCAGAGAATAAATACCGACATTGCGCCCGCGGTCACCGAGCGCGACCAGCCGAAGTGATCGATAAGCGCGACTAAAAATACTGAGTAGGAATACCAGACACCATAGAGCAGGCCGAGGGTAAGAAACAAGGTAGCAACCACTAAAACGCCGCGCCCAGGGACGGGGTTCACGACCGGGTTCCGGGTCAAGAAGATCTCCTCAATAAAGTTATTGCCGAACAATAAGGACATGTCGCCCGCGCGCCCCGAAAGGAGCGCTGACAGCCGGCAATCTGGAATGGCACTGCCGAATGCAAGGCCGGGATGCTGCCGCTGACCAGCGCCGCCCGGTTAACGGGAATCCAGTCCTTATTGGGCGCCCCAACCGCCGTCGACGACCAGTTCGGTACCGGTGACAAAAGCCGCTTCGTCGGACGACAGATAAAGCGAACCGTAGGCGATGTCTTCGGGGCGACCCAGCTTGCCCATGGGCGTGATGCTGGCCAGCTCGCCGATATAATCCGCCGGCG
>JBECKV010000173.1:0-4665 GCA_040235495.1 Porticoccaceae bacterium | reverse complement strand
GTCGTAACATGGCCGCACACAGATCCTTCCAGTGATGCATAAAGCCCATCATCATGACGTCGCCGCCGGCGCCACGAAAAATCCCGGCGGGACACAAATAGGATAAATGCCGCCCGGAGCGCTTCGGCTTGATGGCGCCATCGCTACCGCTGCATTGATGCACATTGACTTCATGACAGTGGTAGTAACAGTCGAGCAGGGCAATATCCAGGTGCTGGCCCAGCCCTGTGCGGGCCCGATGCAAGAGGGCTGCGGCAATGGCAAAGGCGCCGTGCACACCGGTGCTGACATCTCCGATACCAGCGAGCGGTATGTAGGGCGAGTCATCACTCTCGCCGATCATCGATGTAATACCCGAATAGGCCTGGGCGATATAGTCGTAACCAGGCTTGCTGGCCAGCGGGCCACTCTGCCCCAGCGCGGAAATAGAGCAAAGAATGATGTCATCCTTCAGCGCCCGCAGATCCTCGTAGGACAACCCCATATCCGCCATTATGCCGGGCTTGAAGTTCTCAACCACCGCGTCGCAGTGGGGCACCAGCTCCTTCACCAGCGCCAGGCCTTCCGGCGTGCGCAAATCGACGCAAATACTTTTCTTGTTGAGGCTTTGCTGGATGATATAGAGACTGGTATCCCCTCTGAGTTTGGAAATAGCGCGCACCATATCGCCATGGGGTGCTGGCTCGATCTTGATCACTTCGGCACCCAGTTCGGCAAACATACGACTGCAGGTCGGTCCGGCCAGGGCCCGGGTCAAATCCAGAATTCTGATGCCGGTTAACAGATGCTCCCCCGAATGTGTCATGGCGGTCGTCCCTTGTTTGTTATTGGAATTCACCCCAAGATTAGGGTTCGGCGCGAGCATTGTCCAGCGCTTAACCGCCAGGGAAAGCCCGGCCTGATGTGCGGGTGTCAACTACACTGAACGCATTGGCTGGCCGAGGGAGGGCGGCGGAAAACAGCAGAAGGGGGATAAGCAATGACAGATAAGGTGGTACCGATAAACTCACCCAGCCCGAAAACCCTGGATTACGCGGCGCGCCTGCGCGCATTTCTGGATGGCAGCGAACGCGCGGTGGTATTCACGGGAGCGGGCATCAGCACGGAATCCGGCATTCCCGATTTTCGCAGTCCCGGCGGCATCTGGAGCAGGTTCAAGCCCATCGACTTCAACGATTTTCTCACCTCGGCACAAGCCCGCCGTGAATCCTGGCGCTTAAAATTCATGTTCGACGAAGACATGCGCAAGGCTGAACCCAACCTGGGGCACAGGGCCATTGCCAAGCTTGTCGCCGAGGGCGTGGTGACCCGGGTGATTACCCAGAATGTCGATGGCCTGCACCAGCGTTCGGGAGTGCCGGACGAAAAAATGATCGAACTGCATGGCAACACCACCTATGCCCATTGCCTCGATTGCGAGCAGCGTTACGACCTGGCTTTGATTAAAGCGAATTTCGAGCGCGATGAAAGTCTGCCAGTCTGTGATCATTGCGATGGATTGGTTAAAACAGCAACGATCTCCTTTGGGCAGGCCATGCCGGAGAAAGAAATGATCAAGGCCCATGCTGCTGCCGTGAGCTGCGATCTGTTTATCGCCATTGGCTCTTCACTTGTGGTTTATCCTGCCGCCGGTTTCCCCACCATCGCCAAACGCAACGGCGCCCGGCTGGTTATCATCAATCGGGAAGCCACCGATCTCGATGCCCTCGCCGACCTGGTGATCCATGATGAGATCGGGGTCGTGTTGAGCCAGGCCACTGGCATTAGCTAGGGTCTCAAAACAACCCAGGGCCCCAAAGCCAAAGGGCCACGGGGCTTGGTCAACAGATCCGGAACAGCCGATAACGGAGAAAGACGGGCCTCAGGTGTCCAGCTTGATCGGCTGCAAGGCGGCCTTGGCGCGCACCGAACGGAACTTCGGACCCAGCAACCAGCGTGCCAGGGCGGGCATGACGATAATTGCGCCAAGCATGTTCACGACAAACATGAAGGTCAGCAGAATACCCATATCGGCCTGGAACTTGAGGGGCGCGAATATCCAGGCCCCGACACCCACCCCGAGCACCAAGCCGGTAAATATGATCGGCTTGCCGGTCAGACGCATGGCGTGATAACAGGCCTCGGACAGGGTCGCCCCGCGCTCGATGTAGTCATTCATCCTGCTGTATATGTATATCGCGTAATCAACACCGACGCCCACTCCCAGTGCCACCACGGGCAGGGTATTTACCTTCAACCCGATTTCCAGCATGGCCATCAGGGCGTAACAGAGGATCGATACCATGGACAGCGGCAGAATGATGCAAAGCATGCCGCCGAAGGAGCGGAAGGTCAGCCAGGTCAGCGCAATGATGGCCGCGTACTCCCAAACCATGATCGGTAGCTGGGCGTTTTTCACCGCATCATTGGTAGCGGCAATGATACCGACATTGCCCATGGCCAGGCGGGGATAAAACAATTCCTGGGATAACGCCGGCTCAAAAGCGTTTATACCATCGATAATGGTATTTATCGTTTCGGCCTTGTGATCGAGCGTGTAGATGCTGATGGGCATGGCGCTACAGGGCGCATTCATCAACTCGTCTCCGGCCGCGCCCATATGATAGAGGCTCGATGACAGCGAGGCGGAGTCACGCGAAAGCTGGTACCAGCGTGGGCTGCCTTCATTATTCGCCGACAAGATCAATTTCTGGCTATCCACCAGGGACTTGACTGACTGCACACCGGGCAGGTTGCGAATATGCCAGGCCAGTCGGTCTATTTCATTCATCACCACGTAGTCGACGCAGGCGTTTTCCTTGGACTCGACCATCAGCTTTATTTCATCAACACCGACGGAAAAGCGCTCGGTAATAATTCGACTGTCAACATTATAACGGGCATCTTCCCGAAGTTCGGGAATACCCGCCTGGGAGTCACCAATTTTGAGCGCGTCATTTTTAATCATGCCCCAGCCGGTCAACACGACACAGACGGCGATGATAACGAGCGAGGGCTTGGTGTGGCTGAACATCGTGAAAACCCGCCAGACCGGATCCAATCGCTCCTCCATGGATTTCTGCTTGACGCGCAAGGTATCGAGGTTGCTGACCGTTATGTAGGACAACAGGATCGGCAGTAATACCAGATTGGTAAAGATAATCGCCGCAACACCGGCGGTGGCGGCGATGGCCATTTCCCGAATGATGCCGATATCGATCAACAGCACGGTCAGAAAACCAACGGTATCGCTGATCAAGGCGACGATCCCGGGAATGAAGAGCGCCTGAAACGCACGCTGGGCTGCCTCGAGACCAGAGACTCCGACCGGCTGCGCCGGCTCCGGCTCGATGGGCGTGCCATCGGCTTCCCAGGCGCCGCCATACATAATTTCGTTGAGCCAGGCATTGATTTTCTGAACCCCGTGACTGACGCCAATGGAAAACACGAGGAAGGGAACGAGAATACTCATGGGATCGAGGCCAAAGCCCATCAGGGGCAACAATCCCATCTGCCAGATCACCGCAACCAGTCCACTCAGCAGGGGCAAGACGGTCGCCAGCAACAAGCGCGTATACAGGTACAGAAAAAGGCCGGCAAAAACAAAGGTGATTGCGAAAAACAACATCACCACCCGCGCGCCGTCGGCAATGTCACCCGTGGATTTGGCAAAACCGATGATCCTGACTTTAATGTCGTCCGTTTCCACCGAGTCCCGAATTTTTTTCTCCATATTGCGGGCAATTTCCTGATAGTCCAGGGGCTCACGGGTGGTGGGATTCAAATCCAGCAGTTCGGTCCTGATCATTGCCCCGGAAAAATCGTTGGCCACCAGGCTGCCCAGGCGCCCGGACTTGATGATGTTGTTGCGGATAATGGGAAACCACTCAGCCGTCGGCCTGAACTCGGCGGGGACTACGTTACCGCCCTGAAAGCCATCCTCGACCAGTTCTATAAAGCGGACATTCGGTGTCAATATCGAGGTCACCGTGTGTCGTGCGACGCCGGGCAGGAAGAAGACCTCTTCATTGGCCTTTTGCAGGGCGTCAAAGAATTCCTTATTGAATATATCGCCTTCGTCAACGGTTAACGCCACAAGCAGCTGATTACCGCCGCCGAATTCATCGCGATATTGCAGTAACGTTTGCAGATACTTATGTTCGAGCGGCAATAGTTTCTCAAAACCCGCTTCCATGCGCAGGCTCGACGCGTGGTAAGCCATGAACACACTGGTAGCGAGGAAGACCACAAGTATAGGAATGCGATTGGCAAAGAGTTTTTCCTGAAACCACTGGGTAATTTTTGCACGCTGCGACATTAAACTTTATTTCCTCTGGATGTAGTGCTTACCCAGGCAAGTGCTGTTGGTAACCAAATAACAGTAAATCGGGATACGAATATCCCTCGGGGTAGCTATCGCCACCCCGAGGGACACATTTTTAACGGTTTTATATGCGCTTTTTACAGCCCGGGAGGCGTTACCACTCGGGCTTCCAAGTATCGGTATCGGTATCGGTATCGATTATTGGGCCAGCTTGATCTTGCGAGCCATCAGCCAGCGGACCAGGGCCGGCATAACGACAATGGCGCCCAGCATATTCACCAGGAACATAAACGTCAGCAGTATGCCCATGTCGGCCTGAAATTGTAGTGAGGCGAATATCCAGGTGCAGACACCCGCGCCCA
>JBECKV010000169.1:0-10658 GCA_040235495.1 Porticoccaceae bacterium | reverse complement strand
GCGAGCCTCTGCCGTGTTGGTAAGGTTGCTGTTTCTTTCCGGCATTGAAATCTCCCAGCTCGATTCGGACTAACTGTCACCAGTGACAATAACGCCCGCCGTTGCCAGGGCATCGATTTGCTCATCGCTCATAGCCAGGCGTTGAGACAGGATTTCCCGATTATGCTCGCCCAGAAAAGGGGCTTCCAGGTCGACGATCTCCGGGTAATCCGAAAATCGCAGCGGCATGCCGGGAATGTCAAAATCGCCCGCCAGCCGGTCATGAATTTTGCGCACGGTTCGGCGTTGACGCATATGCGGATGATTGATGGTTTCCTCGATGGTCAAGACCGGCGCGCAGGGAATGCGCGCGTCCTGCATCATTTTGAGAACTTTGTCGTCATCCTGTTGCGCCTGGATCCAGGTTTCAATGATCTCGATGAGCGCATCGCTGTTGGCGACCCGGGCGTCATTAGTGGCGAATTTGGCGTCGTCGATCAAATCTTCGCGACCCATCACCCTGCACAGGGGCGCCCAGAAATGCAGGGAACCCATGAGCATGAAGTAGCGCTGGTGCCCTTTGTAGGCACCCAGTGGGCTGACCGCATAATGATGGGCGCCGCTGCGTTTGGGTACCAGGGCGCCTTCGCTGGCGCTGACCACATGAACGTTCATCTCGTGGCTGTGGTAGTAGGCGTCCAGCAGGGATATATCCAGCCACTGGCCCTTGCCGGTGCGGGTGCGGTTGAGCAGGGCGGCGTTGATGGCGGCCACGGCGTGGACTCCGGTGTTGACATCACCCAGCGCCAGCAAGGGCAGGGCCGGGGGGCCGTCCTTCTCGCCGATCAGGTCGGTCACGCCACCGTAGGCCTGGGCGATGATATCAATGCCCTGTAACTCCGATAGCGGGCCGTCCTGCCCAAAGGCCGAGATGGAACACATCACCAGTTCGGGGTTGATTGCCCTGACCACGTCCCAGCCCAGCCCCAGGCGTTTGATGACGCCGGGGGAGTAATTCTCCAGCAGCACATCGCTCTGTTTGACCAGACCCTTGAGGATATTCAGGCCCTGCTCGGTGCGCACGTCGATGCATAAACTCTTCTTGCCCCGGTTCTGCTGAATGTAGTAGCAGCTCCGCCTGTTTTTCTGATAGGGCAGCAAGCGTGTCGGATCGCCGCCAGGCGCCATTTCCACCTTGATGACATCCGCCCCCATTTCCACCAGCAGGCGGCTTGCCGAGGGCCCGGCAAGGTATTGAGTGAAATCGAGTATTTTGAACCCGTCGAGCACGTGTTTCGGTTGCATATTGACCTCCGGTACCTGCCGCTTCCCCATTCCCGTCTAATGGTTAGCGCTTACGAGGATGCCGTCGTTTTCCAGCGTATCTATTTGCTCACTGGTATAGGCCAGCCAGTCGCCGAGGATTTGCCGATTCTGCTCGCCCAGGAAGGGCGCTTCCAGGGGCAGGTAATCCGGATAATTTGAATAGCGCAGGGGTACGCCGGGAATATCAAATTCGCCGAGCATACGGTCGGAAATCTTTCTGACACTACCGCGCTGGCGGTGATGAGGATGCGCCACGGCCTGGGGTACCGTGAGGATCGGTGCCACCGGTACCCGCACCGCCTGCAGGGCCGCCATCGCCGCGGTGTCGGTGTCAAAGCCCTGTAGCCAGCCCTCGATAATGCCGATCAGCTCCTGAAGATTTTTCACTCGGGCTTCGTTACTGGCGAATTTCGCATCGGTGATCATATCCTCGCGGTTCATGGCCTTGCACAGGACCTTCCACTGATGCACCAGGGCCAGAATCATGATGTAGCCCTCCGGACCCTTGAAAATGCCCGTGGGCGCCACGGCGTAATGGTGGGGACCCGAGCGACGGGGCACGATCTGACCCTTGCTGGCGGAGTAGGCCTGTACGTTGACCTCATGCTGGTGGAAGTAGCAGTCGAGCAGGGAGATGTCCAGAAACTGACCCTCGCCGGTACGATGTACGTCGAGCAAGGCGTAGCCGATCGCGCCACAGGCATGAACACCGGTGGTGACGTCGCCGATGCCGAGCATGGGCAGGCTGGGCGGCTTGTCCGGCTCACCGATCACCGAGGTGACCCCGGCATAGGCCTGGGCGATGTAGTCGAAGCCCGGAAGATGACTCAATGGCCCGGTTTGACCGAACGCCGACATCGAACACATCACCAGTTTGGGGTTGAGCGCGTGGACGGTATCCCAGTCAAAGCCCAGGCGGCCGATCACTCCCGGGGCAAAGTTTTCAATCAGGACATCGCATTGCTTGATCAGGTCGGCGATGATGGCTTTGCTTTTGTCGTTTTTGATGTCTAGGCAGAGGCTGTGTTTGCCCCGGTTCTGCTGGACGAAATAAGCACTGCGCTTCCTGTTCCGATAGGGGAAAGCCCGGCTGGGGTCGCCGTGAGGGGCAATTTCGACCTTGATGATTTCGGCGCCCATTTCCGCCATCAGGCGGGTGGCGGAGGGGCCGGCCAGGTACTGGGTAAAGTCGATGATTTTATAACCGTCGAGGATATGTTTTTTTTTCATGAGAATACCTTATTGACCGCATCATTGACCGCATCGCGCGGACCGGGCCGCGCGACCTGTGGGCGAGTGAGTGAATAGCTGCTAACAATAGCGCCACGGAACCTAACCCCCGACCACGGGCTCGGCCGCCAGCACACCTTCCTCGGTAAGGGTTTTAACCTCGGTTTCTGAATAGCCGATACTGCCGAGCACCTCGGCATTGTGCTCGCCCAGGAAGCCGGCTTGCAATTCCAGGAATTCCGGGAAGGCGGAAAAACGCAGTGGCATACCCGGTACCTTGAGGTTGCCAAAGGCCCGGTCCGTGACGGTGCGCACGGTTTGCCGTTCGATGTGGTGGGGGTGATTCATGGCTTCGGGCACGCTGAGCACGGGCGCTACCGGGACATGGTTTTCCTGGAGGATACGTACGGCTTCATCGTCGCTGCGGGTGGTTTGCAACCAGGCCTCGATGGCGTCAATCAAGACCTGCTTATGCGCCGTCCTGCCGGCATTGTCGGCAAAGCGGGGGTCGTCATTGAATTCTTCCTTGCCGATCACTTTCAGCAGGTTGTCCCACTGGCCGCCGATAGCGATGATGACGAGGTATTTTTCCTTGCCCTTGAACAGGCCCAGGGGCGCCACGGCGAAATGATGGGCGCCGGAGCGGTGAGGCACCAGGGCGCCATTACTGCCATCGTAGCCCTGAACATTGATTTCATGACAATGGAACAGGCAGTCGAGCAGGGCGATGTCCAGATGTTGCCCGCTACCACCGCGCTCACGGTGAAACAGCGCCGCGGTAATCGCACCGTAGGCATGGGCGCCGGTGGACACGTCGCCCATACCCAGGCCGGGGAAGTAGGGTGAGCCATTTTCTTCGCCGATCATATCAATCACTCCGGCGTAGGCCTGGGCTATATAGTCGAAGCCCGGCAGGTTCGACAGCGGACCTTTTTGGCCGAAGGCGGAAATCGAGCACATGATCAAATCGGGGTTGATGGCGCTCAGGGTTTGGTAATCGATATTCAGGCGCTTCATGACTCCGGGCGTAAAGTTTTCCACCACCACATCCACGTCCTTGACCAGTTTGTGGACGACTTCCTGGGCCCGTTTGTCGCGCAGGTTCAGGCAGATGGCTTTTTTGCCGCGGTTCTGCTGGATGTAGTAACCGCTGCGGCCATCCTTCAGTGCCGGCATAAACCGCACCATATCACCGGTGGGAGCGGCTTCCACCTTGATGACTTCAGCGCCGGTTTCCACCATCAGGCGGGTACAGCTAGGTCCTGCCAGGACATGGGTGAAGTCGAGGACTTTTACGCCGTCGAGTACGTGTTTTCGTGTCATTGCTACATTCCCCTTGGGTTTATGAATCTGCTTCGGTGTACCTGTGATATCAATGTCTGGCTCAGCGTTGACGCTCGCTGTCTCTCCATGACCGGGGTAAGGCGGAATTAGGTCGAGGTGCGGGCCGGGGTGATTTTTGGACCTGTGATTTTTCTGCTTGATGTCGCCGGTCGCGCGCCAGGATTAATTAACCATTATTCTCGGGAGGACCGATGCTACGCGGTGAATTTTTGCAGTGCAATTTATTTTGCGCGCTCGGCTGTTGTGGTCCAGGATTTTTTGTCGCATGGCACTAAGTGGTCAGGCTGGTCGGCGCTGATTTGGCCTTGAAATGCTATGGTCATTAGCCTGGATGTTATCTTGTTCGATTGTAAATGCGCAGGTTCTTATTCCATTTTATTGTTTTGCGGCGCTATTACACTGAGCAATTCGCTATATAATCATGCCGATGACTTTTTACCCCGAATGTAAACTCAACTGATGCATGAACATGCAGAGGAGAATGATATGGCTAAGTACGATAAGGTAATCAAAGGGGGCACCATCGTCGATGGCACGCGCACCCGGAAAGCATTTGTCGGAGATATCGCGATCAAGGATGGTCTGATTGCGAAAATCACCGAAGGTGATGGTATTCCCGCCAGTGAAGGTAAGGAAGTGATCGATGCGACCGGCCTGAATGTTGTACCTGGGTTCATTGATTTGCATACACATTACGACGGCCAGTTGCTCTGGGATCCCTATCTGAGCTGCTCGAGCTGGCACGGCGTGACTTCCGTGGCCATCGGCAACTGCGGTTTCGGCTTTGCCCCTACTCACCCTGAACAACGGGAGCGGGCAATGCTTTCCATGGAGCGGGTCGAAGCCATTCCCCTGGCGACCATGAAAGCTGGTATGGACTGGGATTGGGAAACCTTTCCTGAATGGCTGGATTCCCTGGATCGTCGGCCCAAGGGTATCAACGTGATGAGCTTTGTGCCCCTGAACCCGCTGATGGTCTATGTGATGGGCGTCGAGGCGGCCAAGTCTCGCAATCCCACTGAAGCAGAGTTGGCAAAAATGCTGAAGTTGTTGGAAGAGTCGCTGGAAGCGGGTGGCGTTGGCTTCTCCATGCAGCGCCTGGGTGACGGCTTCACTTCCGTGCAGCGTGATTATGATGGCACCCCGATGCCTACCGATACCATGTCCGACGAGCTGTGCCTGGCCTTTGCCAATGTTCTCAAGGATCGCGGTCAGGGATTTATTCAGCTGACCCAGGCCAAGAATGACGTGGTGGCCGACCTCGATTTCGGTGCCAATCTTGCCAAAGCATCCGATGCCGTGGTGCTGTGGAATGCCGTTCAGGTCAACGAATATCACCCGCATCAGCACCGCCGCATGCTCAAATGGGTCAATGAGCAGCGTGAGAAAGGTCACAAAATCTGGATGCAGGCTATCACTACGCCTAACGATATGCGCTTCATGCTCGACAACTTCAATCTGTTCGACGGCAATGGCGCCTGGCGCGACGTGACCATTGGTGACATCCCCACCCGTATCGCTAAGATGAACGACCCGGAATTGCGCGCCGCGGTTCGTGAGGACTATGACCACGGCAGTGCGCCATTTGTCAGTGGTCCGATCGCCAACATAGTCATTGATTCGGTAGTGAACGAAGAGAATCAGCAATATGTCGGCATGACGGTCGCGGAGCTGGGCGTTGCAACCGGTAAGCACCCTGCCGATGCCATGCTCGACCTGGCTACCAGTGAAGGGCTGAAAACGGTTTTCTACGTCACGCCGTTTAACTATGACGAAAGTTACATGCAGGAAGTACTGGATAATGAGTGGACTGTCCCCGGCGTGTCCGATGGCGGTGCCCATACCAAGTTCCTGAACTTTGGCCGTTATCCCACTGATCTGCTCGTCGACAGTGTTCGCAAACGTGGCACATATACCCTGGAAGAAGCCCATTATCGCCTCGCGGCGCTGCCGGCTATCGCGGCCGGTTTCGATGATAGAGGTACCCTGGAGGTGGGCCGCGCCGCCGATATCGTAATCTACGATTACGAGAACCTGAAAATGCTGCCGGCCACCGTGGTACACGACTTGCCTGGGGATGAGTGGCGTTATGTGGAGACCGCGGAAGGTTACCGTTACACCATCGTCAACGGTGTCACCATCCGTGTTGACAATGAGGTTACTGGCGAATACCCCGGAAAACTGCTGCGCCATGGCAATGCCCAGGGTGTTTCGCGCGCGGCCTGAGTACGGTTACCAGAGTTTTTGGTCACCTGAGAAAAGCCGGGTTATAACCCGGCTTTTTTTCGCCTCCAAATAAGCGGTATATAATCAGGAGCGATGCCCATGAAGGTGTTTACCACCATTCCCCAACATGACTTGAGAGCCGTTCCGGCCGCGGCCAGGGCAATAGAAGCCGGAGGCTACGACGGGCTCATGTCGATGGAAAACGCCCATGACCCTTTTTTGCCCTTGGGGGTTGCCGCCACCGTCACCGAGAAAGTTGAACTGATCACGGGCATCGCGATTGCCTTTGCCCGCAGTCCCATGAGCGCGGCTAATATCGGCTGGGATTTACAGGCCGCCTCAGGCGGTCGGTTTGTGCTGGGCCTGGGTAGCCAGATCAAGGCGCATAACCTGCGTCGCTTTAGCGTCCCCTGGTCGGCGCCAGCGCCGAGGATGAAGGAATACGTCCAGGCGCTGCGGGCTATCTGGTCGGCCTGGAAGGGGGATGGCAAACTGGATTTTCGCGGTCAACACTACCAGTTTACCCTGATGACGCCCAACTTCATTCCCGAAAACTATGCCGCACCAGCTCCGGCGGTTACCCTGGCCGCCGTCGGTCCGGGCATGCTCAAAGTGGCTGGAGAAGTAGCCGATGGCGTCCGTCTGCACCCTTTTTGTACGCGGGCCTACGTCGATAAGGTGGTGATGCCCAATCTCGAAACAGGCATGGTCCGCTCGAATCGGCGGCGAGAGAATTTCGAAATTTCAGGGGGTGGTTTTATCGCCACCGGGCCCAACCCGGAAGCAGTGGATAAAATGCTCGAGTGGGTTCGCTACCGTATCGCTTTTTACGCCTCCACGCCCGCTTACTGGCCAGTGCTCGAACAGCACGGCCTCGAAGATCTGGGGCACAAGCTCAATACCATGACCAAGGCCGGACAATGGGATCGAATAGCTGCCGAGGTTACTGATGATGTCGTCGCCCTGTTTGCCGCGGTTGGCACCCATGAAACCATCGCCGCGGCCATCGAACAACGATTTGGCGATGTCGCGGACGGGATATTCGCCAGTGTCGCCACGGTGATGCCGGCGGATATGCCGCCGGGTCTGGTGCAGGATATCCGTCGTATCAAAACGCCGTTCACGGCGTTCGATACAGTCGGCTGAGCGGTGCTGGATGTGTCGGCCTGGCCCGCGCATCTGATCAGACACCGCACGGACAAAGACTCGAATCCCGGAGATTAATCAACAACCAAGTCAAGGATCAGTTTTAGGATCAATACTATGACACTACCTCTCGACAAAGATATGAAGTTTGGCTGGATGACGTCCATGGACAGCCTGGAGTCCGTCCGCCAGACCACCAAGCTCGCCGATGAGATCGGCATGGATTCCCTGTGGGTAGGCGACCACATCGCCTTTGCCGTACCGATCATGGATCCGCTCCTGCAACTGGCTCAGGCCGCCGCCCTTAGTGACCGGTTGACCCTGGGCACTTCGGTTTACCTCCTGCCTCTGCGTCACCCGACGACTGTGGCCAAGCAGGTCTCGACCCTGGATCGCCTCACCGAAGGCCGGCTTATTTTTGGGGTTGGTATCGGCGGCGAGTTTCCCAATGAGTTTGCCGCCTGTGGTGTGCCGGTGAAAGAGCGCGGCGCGCGTTTGTCCGAGGGTATGGATGTGCTGCGCGCGCTCTGGACCGGCGACAAGGTCAGCCATCAGGGTAAGTTTTTCCCCTTCGAAGACGTGATGATGCGCCCCAAACCCATGCAGGCCGGTGGCCCGCCCATTTGGTGTGGGGGGCGCTCGGAAGCCGCCCTGAAGCGGGCGGGGCGCAAGGCCGATGGTTATATCTCCTATGTGGTAACGCCGGAAATGTATCAGTCAGCGCTGGCAACCATGGCCGGCGCCGCCGAGGAAGCCGGTCGTAGGGTGGATCGCTTTGGAACCGCCCACCTGCTGTTTTTCCGCATCGATGACAGCTTCGAGAAATCCTGGGATGTGGCCACTGAACACCTGAGCGAGCGCTACGCCAGTGATTTTCGAGGCCCGGCGAAGAAATACTGCGCGCTGGGCAAACCCGAGCAGGTAGCCGAAACCATCAACCGTTTTCGCGAGGCGGGGGTGCGTCACATCATTATCGATTCCGTAAGTCCCCTGGAAGAGCGTCACGAGCAGGTCAAGCGCTTTGCTCGGGAGGTCAAACCGCTACTGGTTTGATCCGCCGAGGCCTCGCTACCAGGAGTGCTGGTAATGTTCCGGTGCTGGCAGCTGGAGGAAGTCAAAGACTATATCCTTGGTCAGGTTTTCCGCCAGCACCGAATGGTGGGAGGCTCTCGGAATAAGCGCATGCCTTGCTCCGGCGATGGCCTCGGCTAATGGTTCAGGGTCGCCGCTCAGCTCATCCATTTGCGCACCCACGACCAGGATGGGGGTTTTGATTTGAGCCAGTTCGTCTCTGTCCAGAGGGAGTGGAATACCACGGGTACACGCTGCCAGAGCCTCCCGATCACCCCGGGTGGACTCTACAAAGGTGCGGAAGGAGGCTGCTGCTTCATCCTCGATATTCCAGGGTTCGTCAGTCAGTAGTGCTTCGGCCATGACTTCGGGATTTCGGGCCGGTGCCAGCATGTATTCCCCGACGCCAATCAGTACCGCGGCGTCGATGCGTTCACCGTGGTTAATCGCCAGATGCAGAGTGATGCGTGCGCCCATAGAGTGGCTGATGATCGGGGCCTTGTCGATGTTCAGCCTGTCCATCAAGCGCAGCACGTCCCCAGCCATAGCGGGGATGGAGTAGTCCTCGCGGCGGTAAAGTTTCTCGCTCTCGCCGTGACCTCGATGGTCAAACATTACCGCTTCCCGGCCCGCCTTCATTAAGGTGCCGTGCCAGTCATTGGCCATCCAGGCTTGCCGGCGATGGGCGGCAAAGCCGTGACACAGGATGACTGGCGGCCCGGCGCCGAAAGTTTCATAAACGATGTTCACTCCATCCGAATCAAAGTTTGGCATGTGTTGTTCCCCTGGGTTGCTGGTTAATTATCAGTAATTGCTGGTAATCCCAGTGTAGCCCGGACGCCCGGTCTGACAAAAGCCAACACCGCTATACTCATGGCGATGTCGATGGGCTATAGTGACGCGCCGAAAATAATTCAGAGGAGATAACCATGATCGGAGTCATCGCGACCCTAAAAATCAAAGACGGCAAACAGGAAGGCTTTGAGGCCCTGATGAAGGAGCTGACGGCCGCCGTGCGTGCCAATGAGCCCGCCTGCACCCTGTATCAGCTGCATAAAACCGACGATCCCACCACCTATATAATGCTCGAGCAGTATGGCAGTGGGGCCGATCTGGAAGCCCACCGGGTGACCCCCCACTTCAAGGAACTGGGCGGTAAGCTGGGACAGTTCCTGGCCGGAGCGCCGGGGATCCAGGTCCTGCCGGCGGTGGAGTAGCTTTTAGCTTTCCCATGACAGGGTGGCTGTCGGTTGGCGGGCGCCCTGTGTTGTCAGACCCCTTGAGTTTTGGACCCTTGCGATGCCTGAATTACTGACTCCCGAAATCAAAGCCCGTGTCGGCGACGCCAACCCTACCATTCATGTGGAGGTCACCCGCCGGGATATCCAGAAATACGCGGTTTCAACCGGGCAAACCGCACGCAAGTACCTCGATGGAGACGAAGCGCCGCCCTTGTTCCACTTCGGTTATTCGATGGACATCCTGCCGCCGGAAAAACTGCGCAAGGACGGTATCGCCGAAGACAAGCTGATTCCGCCACTGCCGCTGAAACGGGTGATGGCCGGCAGTTCCGACACGGTTTATCACCGCCCCATACGTCCGGGCGACAAACTCGCCATTACCCGGCGGCTCAAGGACCTGTATGAAAAAGAAGGCAAAACCGGGCCGCTGATTTTTGTGGTCACCGAAGTCGTGGTGGAAACCGAGGACGGCGAGCCGGTGCTCAATGAAACAACGTCACTCATTGCGAGGTAGCGACATGTTGCGTTATGAGGATATTTTGGTTGGCGCGGCATTGCCGACCCGCGACCACACTGCCTCCATCGTGCAGTTATTTATGTATAACGCCGCTATCTGGAATCCGCACCGTATTCATTTTGACCACGCCTATGCCACCGAGGAGGAAGGCTATCCCGCTATCGTTCTCGACGGTCCGCTACAGGGTGACTGGATTGGCCAGGTGGTGACTGACTGGATCGACGATGCCGCGACCCTGGTCTCCTTTGGTTACGCCAATCGGCGTGCCGCTTATCTGGGTGAAACCATGACCGCCGGTGGTCGGGTCGAGGAAAAAAATGACGACACCCGGGAGGTTAAAGTCAGTCTGTTTCTGAAAAATGCCGCGGGAGAAGTGACCATCCCCGGACACGCGGTAGTGAAGTTTCCCTGAGCTAAGGTGTTTCCGGGCAAAAAAGCGGGCTCTGGCCCGCTCAGACTGCTGACAAAGCCCCTAGCCTAAAGGCGGGGGCTTTTGTTTAATAGGGTGTCGCTTTCAACAGGCAACCCTGATGCTCCGAGCCCCTTCACCCAAGCAGCACGCGCTGGAAATGGTCACA
>JBECKV010000093.1:0-4717 GCA_040235495.1 Porticoccaceae bacterium | reverse complement strand
GTGGGTGTGAGCACCGGCGCGACCGGCACATAGGCCGCTTCCAGCGCTTGTCGGGCGGCGTCGTCACTGGGCATGGATTGAATCCATCCTTCTATAATTTCCACCAGTTCCGGCAGATGGGCCGCGCGATCGGCAAAGGTGACGAAACGCGGATCGTCTATCAGTTCCTCACGGCCCAGCACCCCGCACAGGGCCTGCCACTGCTTGGGCGTAAGCGCGATAATGAACATATAGGAATCCCGGCCCTTGAAAATACCATCCGGCGCCACCGCGGGATGATGGCGGCCATTGCGGCTCGGCTGCACTTCACCATTGGTATTACTGCTCAATTGCACATTCATGTCCTGGCAATGGAAATAGCTGTCCAGCAGCGAGCAGTCGATATATTGCCCACCCCCACCCTGGGAGCGATAAAACAGGGCTGAGCTGATAGCAGCCAGGGCATGGACGCCGGTATTGACATCACCCATGGCCAGCATCGGCATCATCGGCCCATCCTCCGGATCACCTATCAAACTGGTCACCCCCGCGTAGGCCTGGCCCATATAGTCATAGCCCGGCAGTTTCGACAACGGCCCGGTCTGGCCAAAGGCGGAGATCGAACAATAAATCAGCTCGGGATTAAGTTCGGAAACCACCTCCCAGCCCAGTCCCATCTCGGCAATCACCCCAGGCGTGAAGTTTTCGATCAGAATATCGCTTTGCGCGGCGAGCTTTTTCAGTATATCCACCGCCTCGGGTTTGCGCAGATCCAGGCACAGACTTTTCTTACCCCTGTTTTGCTGCACGAAGTAGCCACTGCGCCCGTCCTTAAAATAGGGCATGCTCCGGATCATATCGCCGGTGGGGGCAAGCTCCACTTTGATAATATCGGCGCCCATCTCCGCCATTAAACGCGTCGCCGTGGGACCGGCAACGGCATGGGTAAAGTCGAGAATTTTTATCCCGCTAAGGATATGTTTCCTGGTCATCACGCATCTCCATGAACTAATTATTAATTTATAGATCGTTTGGAATCTATTGCGTATCGGGTATCGGCGATCACCTCGGGCAAAAGTTCGGCAGCCCGGTTCGAACGGAATAATGTATTTTTAGATATTTACCTCAATTTATTATTGAGGCCTGATTAATTTTTTCAGCATGGTGTTTAATCTTTGTCTTTTTATTTATTGAACGAACTGTAATAAATTTCGAGCTTTTATTTATCTGGCTCCGTCTATCTGATATCAGCTAACTGGACTTGACACCACGCCCTTCCCGAAAGTACTCCGGCTCACCGGCCGCCCAGACCTCACCCATCATCTGGTAGCCACCATCCACGGCCAGGGTTTCGCCGTTGATAAAATCACCGGCGGGCGAACCCAGATAGACACAGGCCTCGGCGATATCCCAGACATCGCCCGCCTGACGCATGGGGTTGGCATATTTGAATTTTTCCGCCGCTGCCCGGGGATAATTACGCAGACCGTTGGAAGCAATAGCCCCCGGCGCAACGCAATTGACGCGGATATTCAAGGGCGCCCACTCCACCGCCACACTCTTGCTAAGGTAGACAATCCCGGCCCGCGCCGCCACTGAATGGGCCGCCTGCATGCTACCGCGATAAATATTGACAACAATGTTGATGATATTTCCCGGTTGACCTTCATCGCGCCAGCGCCGGGCGGCGGTTTGCATCATGAACCAGGTGCCGTTGAGGTTGGTGTCGATCACCGCATTCCAGCCCTTGGGAGAAAAATCCATGGCATCCTGGGCAAACTGGCCGCCACCATTGTTGATCAGCAGATCAAGGCGACCATATTCCTCCCATACCCGGTCGATCAAAGCCTGCACTGCTTCGGGGTCGCGAATGGTCATGGCCTGGGTCATAACCTCGACTGGCTGGTGCTCGCTGACGCCCTCGCGAATCAGCGCCGCGGTTTCTTCCAGGAGTTCTTCGCGGCGGCCACAGATCACCACTTTGGCGCCGAGGCGGGCAAATAACACGGCAATACCTCGACCAATGCCGGTGCCGCCCCCGGAAATCAACACCACTTTATCCTTGAACAGCTCTCGATCATAAATCGTTGGCTGGATGAGTAATTCCCGGTCATCCAGGCCAAAAAGGGCTTTATCGTCTTCTGCCATTGTTTTCATTCACTATTTTCAGTATTCCGCCGAGCGGGGGAAATTCCGTCAGGGCATATCAAAGTATTCCGGCTTGCCATTGGGCCAGGCCTCGCCCCACAGCCGTTGACCGCCATCCACGGTCAGGCACTCGCCGGTAATGAATTTGCCGGAATGGGTGCCGAGGTAAAGCGCTGCCTCGGCGATATCCATGGCATCACCGCAGGTCAACATGGGATTGGCCCGGTGAAAATCCTTGGCCGCCTCTTCCGGATAGACATTCAGCCCCGGTGTGGCGATGGTGCCCGGCGCCACGCAGTTGACGCGAATATGGTAGGGCGCCCACTCCACCGCCACGGTGCGGCTGGCAAAGACCACGCCAGCCCGCGCCGCACAGGTGTGGGCGATACCGGGCATGCCGCGCCAGATATCGGCGACGATATTGACGATGCTGCCCGGCTGCTCGTGATCCCGCCAGTGCCGGGCGGCCTGCTGCATCATGTACCAGGTACCGTTGAGGTTGGTGTCAATCACCGCCTTCCAGCCCTTGACCGAATAATCGATGGCCTGCTGGGGAAACTGCCCGCCACCGTTATTGACCAACAGGTCCAGCTTGCCGTACTTGTCCCAAACCCTGTCCATCAGCGCTGCCACCGCTTCCGGATCGCGGATGGTCAGGGCCATGGTATCGATGTCCCGACCCAGACGCTGCTTGATACCGGCAGCGGTCTGGTCCAGATTGTCCTGATTGCGACTGCAGATCATCACCCGCGCGCCCAGACGGGCAAACAGGTAGGCCATGGCCCGGCCAATACCGGTGCCACCGCCGGAGACAATGACCGATTTACCCTGCAGATAATCATCCCGATAGGCAGTGGGATAGCTCGCCAGCTCATCGTCGTTAAGGCCCCAGGATTTGCCGCCGCCCTGCTCCCTTGTATCAGCCATGTGCTCGCCCGCTACTTGTTCAGAAAATTCAGCGCCAGACCCGGACGCGGCCAGTCAACGGCGACCAATCGCCCGGTGGTGCCCAGGGTGATATAGGCGGTCCTGAGCTCTGGCCCACCAAAGCAGATATTGGTGGTGCCGCGATCCGGCATCGGCAGATGCTCGACATTGGAACCATCCGGCGAGACCACGGTAATGCCGCCGTTGGCCAGGGTCGCCACGCAGATATTGCCGGCACTGTCGAGCGCCAGGGAATCAAACAACTGATGGCCGGGCACACCCACCACCAGATTGCCGCGATTGGGCCCACCGGCCTTTTGTTTACCACCACTTGCAAATTCACCTGGACCCGCCAGATCGAAGGACCACAGCCGCCCTGTCGGCGTTTCCGCCACGTACAGGGTTTTTTCATCAGGCGACAGGCCGATGCCATTAGGGCCTTCCAGCGGAAATACCATCTCGGTGATTTTGGAACCGTCGGGCTGGGCATAGAAGATGCCAGTGACATCCCGGGAGCGTGGGTAATGCTTGCCGTGGTCGGTAAACCAGAAGCCGCCGGCGCTATCGAAGACGATATCGTTAGGGCCTTTTAGTGGTTCACCGTCGCACTCGGTGTAAAGCACTTCCACCTCGCCGGTATCGAGATCGACCTTTTGAATACTGCCGCTGGTGTAGTCATTGGCAGTCAGCCCCGGCGACCATTTGCCATCGCGCTGGGTCCACTCGAAGCCACCGTTATTGCAGACATAACACTTGCCATCCGGGCCGATGGCCGCGCCATTGGGCCCACCGCCGGTATCGGCCACCAGGCTGACACTGCCATCGGGCGAAACCCGCGACAGGCAGCCACCGGCAATTTCCACCACCAGTACACTGCCATCGGGCATGGCGATCGGCCCCTCCGGAAACCTCAGGCCGGATGCGATTTCAGTAAATGCAGTCATGACTAACCCCCTTCTTTTATTTGCTTGTCTATTTGCTTGTCTATTGGCTTGTCTTTTACTAATGGTTTTTAACTGATCGCCATTGTCTTTATTCTGGCCGTTTAATTTTCCCTGCCGACAACTATACTGGTCTACCACCTGACTAATGGATTGCAGCCTACTCAAAGAATCGCCTCGGGAAAAGCACAGGCAGGAAAAACAGCGGGCTCCAGTCCGGCAATCGACAAAAGCGCTCAAGAATATAAACCGGCAACTATAAACCAGTAACAGGGAGACACCATGAACTTTAGCGACAAAGCGGTCATCACCGGCGTCGGGGAAACCCCCTACACCCGGGGTGGCAGTAAAACCTCGGTGGAACTGATGCTCGAAGCTATCCGCAACGCCGCCGCAGACGCCGGCCTCAAGCCCAACGAGTTGGACGGCATCATCCCACCCATGATGGACACCTACTCCGAGGAGCTGGCGGCCAATCTGGGCATCGGCGATATGCGCTACTCGGTGACCGTGCACACCGGCGGCGCCTCGGCGGTGACCGGCCTGCAGGACGCCGCCATGGCCGTGGCCAACGGCCTGGCCAATCACGTCTGCGTGGTGGTCGGCTGGAACGGCTATTCCGCCCTGCGCCCCAAACCGGGTTGCAAACCCAACCGCTCCTTGCGCGAAACCGCCATGTCCCTGTCCACCAAGGATTTTTACTTCCCCTACGGGGTCGCCGC
>JBECKV010000077.1:0-3739 GCA_040235495.1 Porticoccaceae bacterium | reverse complement strand
CGCCGAAAAATACCCGGGTCAGGTCCCGCGGCAATTGATCGACAATGGTCACGCTTGCCAGGCGTTTCGATAAATAGCGCACACGCCGGTCTATCTCCCGCAACCGGCGCTTGCCGTAGATGTAGTCGCCGTTCTCCGAGCGATCACCGTTTTTCGCCGCGGCGGTTACCGCGGCGGTGACTCGGGGTCTTTCCACCGACCAGAGCTCCTGCATTTCCGCGCGCAGGCGTGCCGCGCCCGCGGCGGTGATATAGGCGCTGGCCGGTGTCTGGGGTGAGCGGTATCTCGGCATGAGGTTATTGAGTGCAAGTCAGGCTTGGGTTTGATGGTAGAACGGGTCGGCGCGAGATTCCAGCGCTTCCGAAGCGGGCCTGCCGGATTGCCGGCCTGGCCAACGCCGCCGACCGCCATCGCAAAAGCAATACGGATGGTTTTAATTTGTATTGTCCTGCCCTGTATCGACCGTAGTCTTTGTCGCCGTCGTGGGTATGAGCCTGTCCCTGGAGCCCTGAACACCTGCGTGAACACATCTGCCTGAACACATCTGCCTGAACACCTCTGCTTGAACATCTGCAAGAAAGCCGCCTGTCGGTTGAATTAGCCGGGACGGCGAACGGGTGAGCATCGCTGATGGAGAGTGGCGGGTTCGGGTTCGGGATCGGCCGGGTTTGCCGGGGATTCAAAGGTAAATCAATGAGTGTCCGCGGCTGGGCGCTGCTTCCAGCGGCGGTTTCCATGTGCCAGGGAATGTTCGTGATCAGCCCCCGGCCATTTTCACCTTATAACCCCGTTCGCCGAGGAAGGAAGCGATTTTCTCCCGGTGGTCGCCCTGAATTTCCAGAATGCCATTTTTCAGGCTGCCACCGCTGCCACACAGGCGTTTCAGTGATGTTGCCAATGCCCTGAGTTCGGCCTGAGTGCCTTCGAGGCCTTGCAGGGTGGTGACCGCGTTGCCCTTGCGGCCGCTGGTTTCCCGGCGAATGCGAATAATGCCGTCGCCGCCGCCGCTGCCGAGGGTTTTGCTGGCCTCGGGTTGGGCTTTGACACGGCCCCGGTCGGTGGCATAGACCAGGTTTGAATTTTTACTCATTGTCCTGGGCCCCGGGCAGTAGGAGAATTTTACCAATGTGTGCGTTGCTTTCCATGAGGCGGTGGGACTCGCTGGCCTGATCCAGGGGGTAAGTGGCATGAATCAGCGGCTTGATGGCGCCACTGGCCAGTAGTGGCCAGACCCGTTCACGAAGAGCGCTCGCAATGCGGGCCTTATTGGTCACCGGTTGGCTGCGCAGGGTTGAGCCGGTAAGCACCAGTTGCTTGAGCATCACCGGGTTGAAATCGACTTCCGCTTTCGAGCCGCGCAGGAAGGCGATGGAGACGATGCGTCCCTGGAAAGCGCAGGCTCGGATATTTTTCTGAATATAGTCGCCGCCGATCATATCGAGGATGACGTTGGCGCCACCGCTGGCTTTCTTGATGCCGGCGACAAAATCCTCTTCATGGTAGTTAAAGGCCTGCTCCGCACCCAGATCGAGGCAGACCCGGCACTTTTCGGCGCTGCCGGCGGTGGCAAATACCCGCGCGCCGAAAGCGAGGGCCATTTGGATCGCGGTAGTGCCGATACCGCTGGTGCCTCCGTGTACCAGAAAAACCTCGCCCGGTTGCAGACCGGCGCGTTCAAAGACGTTATGCCAGACGGTAAAGCAGGTTTCCGGCAGCGCCGCGGCTTCCTGGCAGCTCAAAACGCCGGGGATGGGCAGGCACAGACTGGCTTCGGCAACGGCGTATTCGGCGTAGCCACCACCGCTGAGCAGGGCGCAGACCGAATCGCCCAGCCGCGGAGCTTGTACCTCGGCGCCCCGGTAAACCACTTCGCCGGCAACCTCCAGGCCAGGAATATCAGAGGCTCCCGGCGGTGGCGGGTAGCCGCCCTGGCGCTGAAAGACATCGGGCCGGTTAATGCCGGCGGCCGCGACCTTGATCAGCACCTCGCTGGCCCCGATGCCGGGGAGCGGGCGTGTCTTTGGAATCAGAACCTCGGGGCCGCCGGGCTCGGCGATCTCGATACATGTCATCGATGTGGGCAAGGTCATGATGTTGCTCGTTGTCTAGGTAGGCTGGAGCGGAATCGACGCGGGTTTCAGACCAGCAGTTGCACGATTATAAAGGCGATGCAGATGCTCATGCCGAGCAATGGCAAAACAATTTGCCAGGTGGCTTTCTCTCGTGCCCGCCAGTTGAGTCTTAGCAGGGACGCATTGACCAGTGAGAAAACCCCGAGGATTGCCGTGCTGGTAATTTTCGCCAGGGTCACGAGAGGCAGTGTCAGAGCGAAGATCATCACACAGACACCGACCAGAACAGTGGCGACATGCGGTGTTCTGGTACGCGGGTGAACCCGGGAAAACAGGGCCGGCAGCATTTGACGTTTGCTCATGCCGTACAGTACCCGGGCGCACATGATGATTTGCAGGAGTGCGCCGTTGACCACGGCAACCATACTGATTAAGGCCATGATGGTAACCGGAAAGGCGGTGTTGCGCTCGATAATAAGGGCCAGGGGTGCCTGGGCGCCGGCCAATTCGTCGATCGGTACCGTCGCGACCGCGCACAGGGCGATGACGATGTACAGGCTGGTGGTAATGATCAATGCCAGGAGAATGCCCAGAAACATGTTTCGCTCCGGATTTTCCACTTCCTCGGCCATATTGACCATGTCTTCGAAACCGATAAATGCAAAGAAGGCGATGAAGGCGCCGGTGGCGACGCCGGCCCAGGCGGGCAGGGAGTCGGGAACGATATATTGCCAGGGATTATCCAGCAGCGTGGGCAGGGAATCGTAACTGGCCCAGATAACCAGAGCCAGACCAAACAGCTCCACCACGGTAGTGGCCACGGCTACCGCCACCGACTGGCGCACGCCCCAGACCGCCAGGGCGCTTAATCCGAAAACCAGCAAAATGATCATCAAGGCATCGGGTAATGGGTGGATAAGGGAAAAATAACCGGTAAAGCCTCGGGCAATCGTGGCCGACGATACCGTGCCGCTAAACACCAGGGTCAGGCCCACCAGGCGCGACAAGGGCACGGAGTTGAATGCCTCCTGAATGTAAACCGCCTCGCCCGCGGCGTGGGGAAAGCGTCGTGCCAGATGTCGGTAGGAATAGGCGCTGAAACTGACCACCAGCGCGGCACAGAGAAAAGCCAGGGGCAGCAAGCTGCCCGAGACCAGCGCCACTTCGCCGAGCAGGACGTAGATGCCCGCGCCAAGAATGCTGCCGATCCCGTACAGCGTAATCTGGCTGAGCTTGAGCGACCGGTGCAGGGGTGTCGACATAAGGATGCTTGGCAGGGAATGCGCGCAGTATACCTTTCCGTATGTGGGTAGTGACTCGACGGTTATACTGGCTTGCGTTTGCCGGGAGCACCGGGCCGGCGGCGCGCAAAAGACAGCGTGCCCGAGACGTTTTGAGATCCGGTGCGTATATCCCGGACGTACAGTCGGGACATTCGTAGGGGCGGAAAATAGTGAGGGTTGAAAATGGAAAATGAAGTCAGTCCGCTCAGGCGCAAACTGGGTGTCATTATTTTTGGCACGGATACGCCCGCGGGCAGGTTGTTTGACCTGATCCTGATTTATTCAATTATGATCAGCGTTGGCGCCGTGGTCCTGGATTCGGTGGAACAGCTGCATTTGACCTACGGCGCCTGGTTTTTTTATCTGGAATGGACGTTTACGCTG
>JBECKV010000051.1:0-2686 GCA_040235495.1 Porticoccaceae bacterium | reverse complement strand
GTAAGCCTTGAACGTAAACCGAATGACAGGAGACGCAAACGCGGTAGAGATGGCCGCCGTCATCAAACAGCTGATCGGCATCCCGTGCCGCCGCCGCTGCCTTGGCCCGCAGACCGGCATCGATGAGCGCGAGTGACAGTTCCCGCCAGTCGCCCTCGTCCCTGGCATATCCGGGAATGAGCAGCAGGTTGCCCGTCTCGGCAACCACCATGGCGCTCTGCTCAACCGCCAACCAGCCCTCGTCCGTGGTCGGGCGGAGGTCCCTTTCACCCTCGGCGGTAACGATTTGCCCGGCGGAATCCCAGATCTTGTCGGCCGCTGGATCAAGCACCCAGTGCATCAAATGCGGGACATCTCCGGTGGGTTTAAAGGGAATGTCAGCGCCCTGTTGTTTCGCTGCTTCCTGCTCACCGCAGGCGGTCAGCAGGACAGCGATAAAAGTAGCTACTAATCGGTTCAATGGTTAAGTCGCCTTACTGACCAGAAGCCTACTGTTCGGTAGGATCCGCGCCGTCTTGCGGAGCGCCGGTGCCGGAAGATCCCATGAACAGTTTTTCACCACCGGCGAGGGTGATGTTGCGGCCATTGGCGCGGTTGGAGCGGTCCTTGGCCTGATAGCCTTCAATCATGACTTCGGTGCCGACACGAATGGAGCGCTTGTGGATGCCTCGTCGCAGCAGGGTATTTGGAGTGCCACCTTCAATCCACCACTCGGTCTCGGTGCCATCCTCATTGGCGACATCGATAATGAACCAGGCATGGGGGTTTACCCACTCAATGCGTGACACTTTACCTGCCAGTGTTAGTGGCCGATTGGCGTCAAACTCCGCGCCAAAGGCGTGGTGAGCATTGATCTGTGCCGGAATGGTGATCGCGGCGAGTAGCAGTCCGGTAATTGCGGTGAGTTGTTTAATAGACATAGACGTTATCTCTAGTTTGATGAAGTGGATCATTGCTGGCCCTCTTGCCCATGACATTGAGTTGGACATCGGGATGGGCCAGCGGTTCATAGGTATCAGTTTTAATCGAGTGGGACTTTACGGTACTTGCCGTACATCAATTCCTCGACAAATTCGACACACTTGAAGTCTAGCAAGCGTGTGTTATCGAGACGTCGATACAGTGGCATGCTGATCTTCCAGGGCTTGGTAAAGGTTTCCGGGTCGGTGATGGTAGCTTCGTACTGTAGATGATTCGGGCTGATCGGTGTATAGCGCTCGACGACGGTCATCAGGTCACTGTGGTGGTTGCCGGAACGGTCAAACCAGGTTTTATCATTTTGGGCAGTGACGGTAATCACCAGGGTATCACCCTCCCAAGTGCCTACGGATTGGCCCATCCAGCTGTCGACGGGGGCTGGACCCGGGTCCTCAAAGTAGATATCACGAACCGCGCCGGCATATTGATAGGCAAACAGCAGGGAGTTATCACCTTGCAGGATCTGGAACGGCTGGGGCATATAGGTCGCGCGAGGGACACCCGGAAGATAGCATTTGATCTCGGGATCACGATCCAGCCAGTTTTTCTGGTTTTCATTCTTGGCCGCCAGGGCTTCGGGTTTGTATGGAATTTTTCCGCCCTCAACCACACCCATGCCGGGAGGTACCGCGCCAACCGCACCCAGTGCCAGAACCTCTTTTGCGGGAATGGGGCCAGCCGGACCATCCCGTAAAGCCAGCGCGGGGCGGGCCATGTGCATCTCGAGATCATAGTTGGCTTCGTTAAGCGCCTGCCAGATACCGTTGAGGTCCGGGTGCACGCCATCGGCCGCTCGCGGAGCCTGGTACTTGTCGGCGGCAATGGCCAGCGGTACAAGCCCGGCAAAGGCAAGCACCAGGGTTATTTTTCGTAACGAATCTGAATTTAGCTTCACTGTCGGCTTCCCCCGTTATTTTTGAGGGAGCAAGCATAGCGTAAGAGAGGCAGGCAATGGAACCCTTGATATAGGAACATGGCCCGGGTGCGCAAATGGCCATCGATACTGAATTTATCCGTTTCGCCATCCCTGGACGGGGGTGTTTCCTTGTTCCGGATCAAGGGCCGCGCTCGTCACGGCAAGGCCTTTGCGGTATCATCGCCGCGAATAAAATTTTCCAGATTTGAAGCCGGGGGAGCTTGATACAGTGTTGAATGAACTGATTTTTCGCTTTGCGTCATGGCTCGATACATTCGAGTCGAGTACTAATCTCCACGAGTCACTCTATATGTACGGCTGGGTTGAATCCACCCACGTGCTGACTCTCGGTCTTTTTCTGGGCATGTTGCTGGTGATAGATTTGCGGCTACTAGGTTGGGGGTTTACCGCTATTCCCGCGTCCACTCTGATGGAAAAGCTCGACAAGCCGATGATGATTGGTTTCGTGATCATGGTTTTGACCGGCCTGCTGCTGTATTACGCGATTCCGGTTCGCTCTAGCCAGAGTATTTTCTTTCGAGTGAAACTGATCCTGCTCGTGGCGGCGGGGATCAACGCTTTCCTGATCCGCCAGATGACCCATGGCAAGGTTCTGGCGTGGGACAGAGATCCCAGACCGCCATCGCGGATTCGTGTTGGCGCGGGTCTGTCGCTTACGCTCTGGGCTTTCATCGTTGCGGCGGGACGGATGATGGCCTACGACTGGTGGGACTGTCATAAGGAAATGCCCCACTTTATGTACTGGGCCGCTGGCTGTGTCAACGAATTGGC
>JBECKV010000049.1:0-3064 GCA_040235495.1 Porticoccaceae bacterium | reverse complement strand
TTTCTCCACCGGGCGGACGATGATGTTCGTCGTCGATAACCGCCTGAATAAAACCCAGATCATTACGCAATTCCTCGAAGCTCTTGCCTTCGTAGTCGCCGGCGCCAAACTCCATCAAGCGCGGATCGGTATTCACCGGGTGGGCTTCCCGGGCGGCGATGCTTTCCGCGGTCAGCCGCGCCCGTTGCAAGGGGCTGGAGTAGATGGCGTGGATCTCCGGCAGGTAGTTGTGGAAATACTCTCCCAGCCGCAGACGCTGTTGTTGTCCGTTCTCGGTAAGTTCGGTATCGGTATGACCGTGCCATACCTTATCGATATTGGCATGGGTTTCGCCATGGCGAACCAGCATCAACCGGCCCTTGCTCATAGCACCTTCTCTAAACACTGACTCATAATACCTGTCTCCATCACTCCGGCTCACGGCAATCTCGTTAACGCTGTCTGTCTGTTGATATTTTCGCAAAAGCCAGCAACCCATTACCATGGTAGGCTGCGATTTTCGGGGGCGCATTATCACAAACTTTGGTGCACTGTACAGCCGCGGTGACGCGTTTTCGGATTATCCGCCAAGGCCCACCCCCACATACAGGAACCTGGGCTTTGGGCGATTGTCCATAAAGCAGCGCCCCGGTTGAATACCAGACACGCTATTTGAACCCTCGTATAAAAACCAAAGTTGAAACTTATGAAAACCCTGACTTTAATAAACCGCCGATACCTCTTGTGCCTGCTCCTGAGCACTCTCACCACACCGCCCGGCCTGGCTGCGCTACCCACCGTCGAACCCGCCACGCCAGCAACGAGCAGTCAGGCGCTATTTGCCAGCACCCTCGCCGCCGCCGAGACCGGCGATAGCAAGGCCCAGGTAGAACTGGGAAACATGTATCTCAAGGGTGAAAATACGCCGGTAAATTATCAGGAAGCGCTGAGCTGGTATGAAAAGGCCGCGGATCAGGGCAACGCCAACGGCATGTTCAATATTGGCGTCATGCACGACAATGGTTTCCATGTCCAGAAAAACCTCGACGAAGCCTTTAAATGGTATCAAAAGGCGGCCGCCCTGGATTTTCCCGAAGCGCTATATAACCTGGGCGTTATGTACGAATACGGACAAGGGGTAGCCAGGGACTATGGCAAGGCACAGGAATACTACCTGAAAGCCGCGGAGATGGGCGAACCCTCGTCCCAGTTCTCCATGGGGCTGCTCTACGAGAAGGGTCTCGGCGTCGAGCGTGACCCCGTGCTCGCTTATATGTGGTGGGACATCACCGGCAGGGGCCACATTCATGCCGAACACAATCGGGATTCCCTTATCGAGGAACTCACCCCCGAACAACTTGGCGAAGCGAAACGGCTTGCCGACAAATGGCGCACCGAGCACGCCCATGTCACACAGTTACCTCCCCAGGTCTTTCCACCCGGCTTTGAATAGCAACCCCACATAAAGCGGCCCAAAAGCTTCGCAAACCAAGCTCGATAACCCTCCTCTGAAACGAGCATAGTCGAGGCAGTGACGCCCATGGCCACTGCCTCCCCACCCGTCCTCGCCGCGGCCCGGACGGGCAGCAAACTCGACGTCCCCTCGGCCGCCCGGCCCTGTCATCAAACTGACAAAAAACTACCTTAATCTGCCCGCAGCGAAAATAACAGCCGCTATCGGCAGGCCGATATTGCGCGACAAGTCGCTAACAAAATGGTTTACCGGGACGATCCGCGCCAGCCCAAAGGCGGCCAATCAAACATAGAGGAACACGACTCATGAAAAAATGCTCATCCACCGTACGCTCCCAGCCGCTGAAGGCCTGTGGCGCGGCGCTGATTGCAGGCTCCATGCTCTACAGCACCGGGTCAATGGCCGCCAGTGATGCGACGATAGAAATGCTCAAGCAGCAAATACAAGCACTGAGCCAACGCGTCAATGAGTTGGAAGCAGCCGACGAATCCCTGCGCACGGAGACCACCGCGCTGAAGGAAGCCAGCAGCTCCGTCACCAAAATCAGCGACAAGCTGGCCTGGGCCGAGAAAGTAAATGTCACCGGTGATTTTCGCTATCGCTACGAAAACATCGATGACGAAACCAAGGACAAGGACAGAAACAGAAATCGCCTGCGCGCCCGCATCGAAGCCCAGGCCCAGGTCAATGACGACTGGAAAGTCGGCCTTGGTCTCGCTTCTGGCAGCGACGATCCAATTTCCACCAACCAAAGCCTCGGCGGCGGCGGCAGCAGTAAGGACATCATGCTCGATTTGGCTTATTTCGACTACTCCGGCCTGGGAAACACCAACATCATCGGTGGTAAATTCAAGAATCCCTTCTATCAGCCCGGCAAAAACAGCCTGATCTGGGACGGCGACTACCGCCCTGAAGGCCTGGCGCTCAAGTATGACAACGGCACCTTCTTCGCCAATGGCGCATTTATGTTCCTGGAAAGCGACGACAGGGCCGGCAGCCAGGATGCCGAGAGCTTCTGGGGCGCTCAGCTGGGTTTCACCGCATCCCTGGCGGAAAACCTGCAGTTGATCGCTGGCGCCAGCTACTATGACATTCCGGTCGCGGGCAGCAAGCCTTTCTTTGGCAACGACGACTTTGGCAACACCCTGGCCATGGATGGCACCTACCTCAACGACTATGAAGAGGTGGAGCTGTTCGCCGAGCTGCAAACCAAGGTCGGCGCTCTGCCCCTCAGCTTCTTCGTAGACTGGGTTGAGAACCAGGATGCGGACGACGAGGAAACCGGCTTCTCCAGCGGCCTCCAACTGGGCAAGGCCAAGGATCAGGGCAGCTGGGAGCTGGCCTATATCTACCAGGATCTGGAAGCCGACGCGGTGCTGGGTCTGACCACGGACTCCGACTTCGGCGATGGCGGCACCGGCAACAAGGGCCACATCATCAAAGGCGCCTATGCACTGGGTAAAAACACGTCCTTTGGCGTGACTTACTTCATCAACGAAAAAGGCAGTCTGGAAACCGATTACGACCGTCTCCAGGTAGACCTGCAGTTCAAATACTAAGAAGCGCAAAAATCCCTCCTTGGGCGGTGCGGACAGGTGAGAACCTGGCTTC
>JBECKV010000043.1:0-4951 GCA_040235495.1 Porticoccaceae bacterium | reverse complement strand
AGCGAACGACAGCAGGCCTGGGTCAGGGAGCTGATCGATGCCGGTGCGATCAGGCTGCAGTTTAACTGGGTGTTTTTCCGCGCCGGTGACTCCCGCGAGCCGGAGCAGGCCGGTATCGGCGGCGCCGCCGTGGGTTCTTTTCTTACGCTGCTAATTACCTTTCTGTTGTCTTTTCCGATCGGTGTCGCGGCGGCGGTCTATCTGGAGGAGTTTGCACCCAAAAATCGCTGGACGGAATTTATCGAGGTCAATATTAATAACCTGGCGGCGGTACCCTCCATTATTTTTGGTTTGTTGGGTCTGGCGATTCTGATCAATTTTTTCAATGTCCCCCGCTCGGTGCCGGTCATCGGCGGCCTGGTGTTGACGTTGATGACGCTGCCCACCATTATCATTTCCAGCCGGGCGGCGATTAAATCCGTGCCGCCCTCCATTCGCGAGGCCGCCATCGGTATCGGCGCTTCGCCGATGCAGGTGGTATGGCAACACGTCCTGCCCCTGGCCATGCCCGGCATGCTCACCGGTTCGATCATCGGCATGGCTCAGGCGCTGGGTGAAACTGCGCCCCTGCTGATGATCGGCATGGTGGCGTTTATCGTCGATATTCCCCAGGGCTTTACCGACCCGGCTACCGTCTTGCCGGTACAGATATTTTTGTGGTCGGATAGCCCGGAACGGGCATTTGTGGAAAAGACCTCCGCGGCGATCATGGTATTGCTGACCTTCCTGATTTCCATGAACGCGTTGGCTGTGGTGCTGCGTCGCCGACTTGAGCGCCGATGGTAAACGCCGGCACCAGGGACGTTAAAATTGAAATGACACTTATTTTTCCAGGTGACCACTCATGAGCTCAGTCGTAATTGATCAAAAACCCGGAAGCATGTCGGACACCGAAGCCGGGAAGGCGGGTGCGGTGATGGCCGAGACCCCGGCCTCCGAGGGCAGAGAGCACTATAAAACCGTCGGCAAGCCCTTCTTTGCGGATTCCAAAATCGAGTCCCGCAATATCGATATATTCTATGGCGACAAGCAGGCGATTTTCGACGTCAACATCGATATTGGCAAAAACGAAGTGCTGGCCATGATTGGTCCCTCGGGCTGTGGCAAGTCGACATTTCTGCGCAGCCTCAACCGTATGAACGACACCATCGAG
This sequence comes from Porticoccaceae bacterium, assembly GCA_040235495.1. GTDB lineage: Bacteria > Pseudomonadota > Gammaproteobacteria > Pseudomonadales > Porticoccaceae > HB2-32-21. Next base: position 3,798 of record JBECKV010000043.1, on the reverse strand, counting down.
TCTTGCCGCATGAGCGGTAGTCTGAAGCTGGATAATCAGGATATTTACGACGAGAAAATGGATGTCGTCGCGCTGCGGGCCCGTGTTGGCATGGTGTTTCAGAAGCCCAACCCTTTTCCCAAATCCATCTACGACAATGTTGCCTACGGACCAAAAATCCATGGCTTGGTGAGTCGCCGTGTTGAGCTCGATGAGGTGGTGGAAACCAGCTTGCGCAAGGCCGGTTTGTGGGATGAGGTGAAAGATCGCCTGGATCAGCCGGGCACCGGGTTATCCGGTGGGCAGCAACAGCGGCTTTGTATCGCCCGGGCCATTGCCATCAGTCCAGAGGTGATCCTCATGGACGAACCGTGCTCGGCGCTGGACCCCATTGCGACGGCGCGTATAGAAGAGTTGATCGCCGAACTCGCGGTCAATTACACCATTGTTATTGTCACCCACTCCATGCAGCAGGCGGCACGGGTTTCGGATCGCACCGCCTACTTTCACCTCGGTTATCTGGTGGAGGTTAATACCACTAAAAAAGTATTCACGACGCCGGAGCATCATTTGACGGAAGCCTATATCACCGGCCGATTCGGTTGAGCTGGCGCAAGCAGGAGAGCGTGATGGACAAATTGCAACTCGATCAACATATATCCAAACAGTTCAACGAGGATCTGGAAGCCCTGAAAAGTCGAATGCTGGCCATGGGTGGGGTGGTTGAAAAGCAACTGGGCGAGTCGATCAGGGCGCTCGAAGCCGCGGACAGTGAACTGGCCGAAAGAGTTCTCGTTGTCGAGGATGACGTCGATGAAATGGAGCGCGATATTGATGAACAATGCGCCACACTGATTGCCCGACGTCAGCCGGCGGCCACGGATTTACGCATGGTGCTGGTGGTGTCCAAGTGCGTTCGCGACCTCGAGCGCATCGGCGATGAGGCCCAGAAAATTGCCAACATGGCGATACAGTTGAGTGGCGACAAAGCGCCGCGGGGATATATCGAGGTACGCCATATTGCCCAGGATGCCCAGTCGATGCTGCGCGAGGCGCTGAATGCGTTCATGCGCTACGATGCCGATGCCGCCATTGAGACTATGGCCAAGGATAGTCAGCTGGATCGCGATTACTCCAGCGCTCTGCGCGAACTGATCACCTATATGATGGAAGATCCGCGCAATATTTCACGTGCGCTCAATGTTGCCTGGGCCTTGCGCTCGCTGGAGCGGATTGGCGATCACGCCAAAAATATCTGCGAACACGTGGTTTATCTGGTCAAGGGCACCGATATCCGTCATGGCCATCTCAAGGATTTGCATCCATAGCTCATCGGCATGGTCGTCGCGAAACGGGATTGGAAATTCGAAGGCTTTCCCGAGGGATTGCTGACGTTTCTGGACCAGCTGGCGAGCAATAACCAGCGCGCCTGGTTTAGCGAAAACAAGGCCCGCTACCAGGATCTGGTCAGTAATCCCGCGCTCGATTTCATCGCCGCCATGGCCGAGCCACTGGCGGCGATATCCAGGCACTTTGAGGCGATTCCCCGCCGCAGTGGCGGGTCGCTGATGCGGGTTTACCGGGATACCCGCTTCAGCGCGGACAAAACCCCCTATAAAACCAACGTCGGCATACAGTTTCGCCACGTTCGGGCGAAGGATATCCACGCCCCGGGCTTCTATCTGCACATCGAGGCCGCGGAGGTTTTTGTCGGTGTCGGTTCCTGGCGCCCGGACCGGGAAGCACTGGCTAGAATCCGTCAGCGCATCGTCGACAAACCCAAATACTGGCAGGCGGTGGAGCGCAATAAGGCATTTGCCGGCGAATTCAGCTTCACTGGAGACCGCCTGCAACGGCCGCCGCGCGGATTTGACCCGGCGCATCCGCTAATTGAAACCTTAAAACGCAAGGACTTTATCGCAGTAAAGCACTTTCCCGTCCGCGACATTGAAAGTCCGGACTTTCTCGCGTCGGTGTCGGCGGGCTTTCGCAGGGGGTTGCCGTTGATGCGATTTCTGTGTGATGCCCTCGAACTCGAAATTTAAGCACTGCGCCGCACCCACTTATGCCATCGCGTTGACGCATTTTTGCAAATGTGGTGTCATTGCCCGCCTTTGCGACTCTGGACGATCCGGTGGCCAGGCCCGAGGCAAGGTAACACCGTCTTCAGCATCCCAAAGCACCACCTTTTGTTAACCGATTAAGGCAGACCAGCCGCCCCCGGCTTGTTTGTCCCCCGTGAGGAAAGTTCATGACAGCAGCGCCGTCACTAGATTTCAGAGACAAGGCCGCCATTGTCGGTATCGGCGAGACGGATTACACCCGAGGCTCGCAGCGACCTTCATCCGAAGCCATGCTCGAAGCCACGCGCAAGGCCATCGCCGATGCCGGTTTGAAACCCGGCGATATTGATGGTCTGGTCCTGCCGCCGGTTCTGATTACCGCCGAAGAGATGGCCGCCAACCTCGGGATCGAGGATCTCCGCTATTCGGTAACCGTCAACATGGGCGGTGCCAGCCCGGTAACCACGCTGCAGAGTGCGGCCATGGCCATCGCCGCGGGTGTCGCCAAGAATATTGTCGTCACCGCCGGCTGGAACGGTTCCTCGGCCTTGCGACCCAAGCCCGGGGCCAAGTTTGTCGAGACGGTTTCGATACCGGCGCTGGAGCGGACCCTGAGTGGGTACTACTTCCCCTATGGCAGCGCCTCGCCGGTACAAATGTACGCCTGGATCGCCATGCGTCACATGCAGACCTATGGCATCGGCCCGGAGGCCACCGGAGCGGTTGCCATCGCGGCCCGCAAACATGCCCAGTACAACGACAAGGCCATTACCCGTGGCCAGACGCTGGATATGGAGACCTATCTCAACTCCCGCTGGATTTCCGAACCCTTTCGACTCTACGACTGTTGTCTGGAAACCGACGGTGCCTGCGCCGTGGTGCTGAGTCGGGCCGAGGAAGCCAGGGACTTGCGCCACCGTCCGGCCTACATCATGGCCGCCGCCGAAGGCCATCCCTATCCGGCCGATGATATTGCCAACAGGCCGGACATGTTCCACATCGGTCTTGCCAATTCAGCACCCAAAGCCTTTGCCATGGCCGGTCTCAAGCCCACGGACATGGATTTTCTGCAAATCTATGATTGCTTTACCTACGTGGTGCTCCTGCAACTGGAGGCCCTCGGCTTTTGCGAGCAGGGCGCCGTCGCTGAATTCGTCAAGGACGGCAATATCGAGATCGGTGGTAAATTTCCCATGAATACCCATGGCGGCCTGCACTCCCAGGCCCATGTCTGGGGTTTGAACCACGTCGTCGAGGCCACTCGCCAGCTGCGTGGCGATGGCGGTGAAGTGCAGGTCAAGGACGCGGAACTGGGGCTGGTTACCGGCTGGGGCGATTTTGGCGATGGCAGCCTGGTTATTTTGAGGAGATAGTTTAATGAGCGACGTTATACCCAATCCGACACCGCGCCCGACCAACTATCTTGACGAGCAGTTCTGGGAGCATTGCGCCAACGGCATCCTGTGTTTTCAGTGTTGCACGGAATGCGAAACCTGGCGGCATATTCCGCGCTTCATGTGCGCCCGGTGTGGTTCCGAAAACTGGGGCTGGCGTCAGTCCCGTGGTCGCGGCACGGTCTATTCCTGGACCGTGTGCCATATGCCCATGTCCAGGGAGTTTGAGCAAATTTTCCCCTACGCCGTGCTGGTGGTGGAAATGGAAGAAGGCGTGCGCATCACCGCCGGCCTGCGCGGGATGGACTACACGGATCTGAAGATTGGCCTGCCCGTGGAAGTGGTTTTTGAAACCCTGGAAG